>JAIOJM010000118.1 GCA_019911785.1 Sulfuricella sp.
AGGGGCTGAGTGGTTGTGCCGCGCAAGCGCGGCGTATTCTAAGAATATTCCGGCAAAGGCCGGAAAACCCCTAATCCCTAGCCCCTGCCCCCTAATCCCTACTCCACGTGATAGTTAGGCGCTTCCTTGGTGATCTGCACGTCGTGGACGTGAGACTCGCGGATGCCCGCCGAGCTGATTTCGACGAACTCGGCCTTGGCGTGTACCTCGGCGATGCTCGAACAGCCCAGATAGCCCATGCTCGAACGCACGCCGCCGATCAGCTGGTGTATCACCGACAGCACGCTGCCCTTGTAGGGCACCCGGCCTTCGATACCTTCCGGCACCAGTTTGTCGGCATTGGCTTCTGCCTCCTGGAAGTAGCGGTCTTTTGAACCCTGCTGCATCGCACCGAGCGAACCCATGCCGCGGTAGGATTTGTAGGAGCGGCCCTGGAACAGCTCGATTTCGCCCGGGGCTTCCTCGGTGCCTGCGAACAGGCCGCCCAGCATCACGCAATCCGCACCGGCAGCAATCGCCTTGGAGATGTCGCCAGAATAGCGGATACCGCCATCGGCGATCACCGGCACGCCGCTGCCTTTGAGCGCCTGCACCACGTTGGCGATGGCCGTAATCTGCGGCACCCCGACACCTGCAACAATGCGGGTAGTGCAAATCGAGCCCGGGCCGATGCCGACCTTGACTGCATCTGCGCCGTGGTCAACCAGCGCCAGAGCCGCCGATGCGGTGGCAATATTGCCGCCGATCACCTGTACCTGCGGGAAGTTGTCCTTTACCCACTTCACCCGGCTCAGCACACCTTGGGAATGGCCGTGCGCAGTATCCACCACGATCACATCCACACCCGCTTCAGCCAGCAGGGTGACACGCTGCTCGGTGCCCTCGCCCACGCCCACTGCGGCGCCAACCCTCAGCCTGCCCTGGCTGTCCTTGCATGCCAGCGGATGCTCGGTGGATTTCTGAATGTCCTTGACGGTGATCAGGCCACGCAGCTCGAAATCATCGTTGATTACCAACACCCGCTCCAGGCGGTATTTATGCATCAGCGCCATGGCTTCTTCGCGGCTGGCGCCTTCCTTGACCGTGATCAGGCGGTCTCGCGGCGTCATGATGTTCCTGATCGGCTGATCGAGGTTGGTCTCGAAGCGCAGGTCGCGGTTGGTGATGATGCCGACCACATGGCCGTTATCCACCACCGGCAGGCCGGAAATCTTGTGCTGGCGGGTCAGCACCAACACATCCCGGACCGTCATCTCCGGGGAAATGGTGATTGGGTCCTTTACCACGCCGCTCTCGAAGCGCTTTACGCGGGCCACCTGCGCGGCTTGCGCGGCGGCGGTCATGTTCTTGTGAACGATGCCGACCCCCCCTTCCTGCGCCAGAGCGATCGCCAGGCGCGCTTCGGTGACGGTATCCATCGCCGCCGAAATCAAGGGGATATTGAGGGAAATTTCTCGGGTCAGCCGCGTGGCGAGGCTAACGTCACGGGGCAAAACGTTGGAATACGCAGGGACCAGCAATACATCATCGAAGGTCAGCGCTTTCTGAATAACACGCATGTTTTTATCCTTGTTACCAAAGCGATATTATACAAGTTTCAGGCATCCCCGGTAAACCAGCTTGTCTAATTTTTATACTTACAAACCATAGACCCGGTACGCTTGGACCATTGACGGGCGTATCGTGAAACGCTATGTTTAGCTCGGATGTTTCAAGACCAGCGAGGGCGCGCGTCAATTTGAAGCATCCGGGATAGCCACACAAAATAAAATCGAGGAGAGCAAAACATGCGTAACACCCTTATTACTATCGTCACTTTCGGTTTCTTGCTGCTCGGCGGCTGTCAGAGCAGCGGTACGGCAAAACCTGACTCGGCTGCCGAGGCCGCCAAACCCGCACTCCCCGAAGAAGCCAGGCAGGCACTCGCCAAGGCCGAAGCCGACGTCAAGGAAGCAAAAGCCCAGAGTGCCCTATGGACCACGGCGCAAGATGCGCTGAAGAAAGCGCAAGAAGCCGCAGCCAAAGGCGACAGCGCGGCCACCCTGAAGTTTTCCAAAACCGCGAGCGAGCACGCACGCCTGGGATTGGCGCAAAAGGGCTACCCCCTAACCAAGTGATCCAGGTGTAAGCCATGCGGCAACTTCTGACTATCGTTTCGATGCTGGCACTGGCGACCATCGCGCAAGCCGGGGTCACCCGATGGGTGGATGCGGAGGGCAAGGTGCATTATTCCGACCAACCCCCGCCGCCCACCGCCAAATCGCAAAAAACCCTGGATCTGAAGGCCAGTCCGGCCTTGCCCATAGCCGCACCCGACAGCAAGGGCGGAGAAAAAAGCCTGGCGGAGAAGGATCTGGAATCCCGAAAACGCCGGGTTCAGGCGGAAGAAACCGCTGCCAAACAAGCCAGGGATCAGGAAGAGGCAAAAAGCAGAAAGGCGAACTGCGAGCAAGCACGCAACCAACTGCAGGCCTTGCAGGAGGGGCAAAGGATCGCCAAATTCGACGAAAAAGGCGAACGAGTCTTTCTCGAAGACAGCGACCGCGCGCAAGCCATCGAGGCAGCGAAGAAGACGGTGGATTCCTGGTGCAAATGAGTTGAATCAGGCTGGGGCCGCCTCGGCGTCTCCGGCTTCCTTCTTCGTTTCCTTGCCTTCTGCCGCACGTTTCTTGCGGATTTCCTTCGGATCGGCAATCAGCGGCCTGTAAATCTCGATTCGATCCTTATCCCGGAGCACGGCGTCAAGCTTGGCTAGCTTGCCGTAAATCCCCACCTTGGCGCTGGCCAGGTCAATTTCCGGAAAATCCCGCAGGATGCCGGACCTCTCAATCGCCTCGGATACCACAGCACCCGGCCTTATCTTCAAGGACAATATCTCCTGTTTATGCGGCAGGGCATACGTCACTTCCACCGAAATATCTTCACTCATGGCTCACCATAGATGATTGCTGCACGTTGAACGAACGCTTCGACAAAGCTGTTTGCGATATGCCCGAAAACCGGACTGACCAGTTTCTCCATGATCTTGCTTGAGAATTCATAATGGAGCTTAAACTCGATCTTGCAGGCCGTCTCGTCCAGTTCGACAAATTTCCAACTGCCCTCAAGATGGCTGAACGGGCCGTGGCGGAACTTCATTTCGATCAGGTGCGGCGCCTGCCGAATGTTTTCGGTAGCGAAACTCTGCCTGATATGATGATAGTCGATATGCACCGTCGCTTCGAGCGCTTCGTCGCTGTGCCGCTGCACCTCCGTCCCGCCGCACCAGGGGAGGAAATTCGGATAATCCTCGATCCGATCGACCAGCACGAACATTTGCCGTGCCGAGTAAAAAACCAGCACGGATTTTTCCACAACTATCATTCAGTCTGCCGCTATCAAAAACTGTTAAAATACACGATTTCCCAGAGAAACTCACCTGCCGATGAGCATCGCGCAAAACAAAAAAGCCTTTCACGACTACTTCATCGAGGAAAAGTATGAAGCCGGCATCGTCCTTGACGGCTGGGAGGTCAAGGCCATCCGCGCCGGGCGTACGCAACTCAAGGAAGCCTACGTCATCATCCGCGGCGGCGAACTCTATCTGCTCGGCTGCCATATCAGTCCGCTGCCGACTGCCTCCACCCACATCAACCCCGACCCGGTGCGCACCCGCAAGCTGCTGCTGCATGCCGAGGAAATCAGCAAGCTGATCGGCAAGGTGGAGCGTGCCGGTTACACCCTCGTGCCGCTGGACATGCATTTCGTCCGTGGCCGCATCAAGCTGGAAATCGGCCTGGCCAAGGGCAAAAAGCAGCACGACAAGCGCGAAGCCGAAAAAGAGAAGGACTGGCAGCGCGAAAAACATCGCCTGTTGCGGAACAAATAACCTAAAAAAACAGTTCAGCCACGGATTAACACGGATTCACACAGATTATCAAGGAATTACCGATCTCGCCCCAACCATCTTCTGGGTAAGGCGTGAATCCTCAACAACACATTGTTTTATCTGTGTTAATCTGTGGATAAAAGAGGTTTGCAGAATGAAAGTCTTCGGATTCGCCGGTTACTCGGGCAGCGGCAAAACCACCCTGATCGAGCAGCTGATCCCGCTGTTCTTGGCGCAAGGGCTGAAGGTATCCCTGATCAAGCATACCCACCATGATTTCCCCATCGACCAGCCGGGCAAGGACTCCTACCGTCACCGCACCGCGGGCTGCAGCGAGGTGATGGTGACTTCGCAATATCGCTGGGCATTGGTTCATGAGCTGCGCGACGAGCCGGAACCGGGGCTGAAAGAACAACTGGCGCGACTGGCGCCCTGCGATCTGGTGCTGGTCGAAAGCTTCAAGAACGAAGCGATTGCCAAACTGGAGGTGCACCGCACTGTCCTCGGCAAGCCGTTGCTTTTTCCCCGGGACCCGAACATCGTCGCCATCGCCAGCGACCTTCCGCTGGAAACGTCGCTGCCCCAGTTCAGGCTGGACCAGCCTGAAAAAATCGCCGAATTTATCTTGCAACAAACAGGTCTTGTGAAAAATGGATAAGAAACAGAACATGCTCAGCGCCGACGAGGCGTTGTCCTTTCTGCTGGCACGAGTGAGGCCAGCAAACAAAACCGAACAGATCGCCACGGCCGAGGCGCTGGGGCGGGTACTTGCCGAGCGCCTCACTTCGGCGGTCAACGTTCCTCCGCTGGACAACAGCGCCATGGATGGCTACGCCGTGCGAATCGCCGACCTCATCAACGCGTCGACCCGGCTGCGGGTGACTCAGCGCATCCCAGCCGGCACGGTCGGGCAGCCGCTGGAAGCCGGCCAAGCCGCCAGGATCTTCACCGGGGCGCCGGTGCCGGCAGGCTGTGACGCGGTGGTGATGCAGGAATATTGCGGGGTCGAAGGCGACACGGTGACCGTCAGCAAACCTCCAAAAATGGGCGAGAATATCCGCCGCTCCGGCGAGGACATCGCCGCCGGAGCCGAGATTCTTCCCGCCGGCATCCGGCTACGCCCGCAGGAAATGGGGCTGGCCGCATCGGTCGGCATTGCAAGCCTGCTGGTTTACCGCAAGCTGAAAGTCGCCACATTCTTTACCGGCGACGAAATCGTCATGCCCGGGGAGCCGCTCAAGCCAGGCCAGATCTACAATTCCAACCGCTTCGTGCTGACCGGCCTGCTGCAGGCGCTGGGCTGCAAAGTCGTTGATCTGGGGATCGTGCCGGACGACTTCGCCGCCACCGTGAAGGTGCTCGAAACCGCCGCCGGAGCGGATCTGATCATCACCAGCGGCGGCGTCTCCGTGGGCGAGGAAGACCATGTCAAAGCCGCGGTGGAAGCCGTAGGCAAGCTCGATTTGTGGAAAATCGCGATCAAACCGGGCAAGCCGCTGGCCTTTGGCGAGGTTGGCAAGGTGCCTTTCATCGGCCTGCCGGGCAATCCGGTCTCGGCATTTGTCACCTTTTGCCTGTTCGTGCGACCCTTCATTTTGCGCAGCCAGGGCATTACCGCCACTGCCCCGCAAGCCTTCTCGCTGAAGGCCGATTTCGACTGGCTGAAACCCGACAAGCGCCGCGAGTTTCTGCGCGCCCGGCTGCACACGGCGGAAAATGGCGAAGTTGGAGTCCAGCTCTACCCGCACCAGGGTTCCGGCGTCCTGACCTCCACCGTCTGGGCCGATGGCCTGGTGGAAGTGCCGGAAGGGACATCGATCCATCGTGGCGATACCGTCAAGTTCCTTCCTTTCACCGGATTGCTCAACTAACAGGAGGAAGCCCGCATGATCACCCTGCTTTATTTCGCCCGGCTACGCGAAGCCTTCGGCCTTTCCTCGGAGCAGGCGAACCTGCCCGCCGATGTCGCCGATGTCCGATCGCTGACTGAATGGCTGCGCCAGCGCGGCGGCGCATGGCAGGAAGAGCTTGCCCAGGACAGACCGGTGCGCGTGGCCGTCAACCAGGACATGGCCGACCCGGATACCGCCGTGTGTGACGGCGATGAAGTCGCTTTCTTCCCACCCGTGACGGGAGGCTGAAATGCCGGTACGGATTCAAACCGAAGATTTCGACCTCGGCGCGGAAATCCTCAATCTGCGCCGGGGCAATACCGGCATCGGCGCAGTCGCCAGCTTCGTCGGCCTGGTGCGCGATCTGGATCACAGTACCACGGTTACTGAAATGACCCTGGAACACTATCCCGGCATGACGGAAAAAGCATTGGCCGAAATCGTGGAGGAAGCGAAGCGGCGCTGGAATATCATCGATGCGCTGGTGATCCACCGCATTGGCCCGCTCAAACCCACGGATCAAATCGTGCTGGTAGCGGTCAGCAGCGCGCATCGTGGCGACGCCTTCGCCGCCTGCGAATTCATCATGGATTACCTGAAGACCCGGGCACCGTTCTGGAAGAAAGAACAGACCGAAGCGGGCGCACATTGGGTGGACGCGCGTGAAAGTGACGAAACTGCTGCACAACGCTGGACTGCGCCATCAGCCTGATTCACCCGGGTTAACAGGGGAGAAGGCGTTTTATCGAAGAGCGAAAAATCGCCTGTTATATCAAGGTGATGCTGGGGAAGTGAATCATTCGGTCTCGTCTATCCAGGCCATCTGGATCGCTTCGAGAATTTTCTCGCTGGATTTGTTCGGGTCGTCATCAAAACCTGCCAATTCGGTAACCCAGCGGTGCAAATCGGTAAAGCGGACATAGCGGGGGTCCACTTCGGGAAATTGTTCGTAAAGCTCGATGGCAATATCCAGCGTATCGGTCCACTTCATGATGCCCTCCGTCAGTGCTGCTCGCTGGCCAGATTGATGGTGTATTTCGGAATTTCAATCACCAGATCCCGGTCCTTGACGATCGCCTGACAGGAAAGGCGCGAGGACGGCTCCAGCCCCCAGGCCTTGTCCAGCATATCCTCTTCCAGTTCTTCGGCGGGATCCAGCGATTCGAAGCCTTCGCGCACCACCACATGGCAGGTGGTGCAGGCGCACGCCTTCTCGCAGGCGTGCTCGATTTCGATGCCGTGCTCAAGCAGGGTATCGCAGATGGATACGCCGGGCTTCGCCTCAATCAATGCGCCATCGGGACAGAGTTGCTCATTGGGTAACACAATCAGTTGGGGCATGGTTTAAATCTCAAGTTCTTCCAGTTTATGGCCGGTCAGTGCCTTATGTACGCTCTGGTCCATGCGTCGTCCGGCAAACATCTCGGAAATATGGTTCAGGCGTTCGACCTGCTCTTTGATCAGCTGATGATTGGACCCTTCCAGGGTACGGCGCAGCGCCTCCATTCCTTCATCGATCTCGGCGCGCTCCGCAGCGCTGAGCAGACTGTCGCCGTTTTCGGCGAGCGCCGCCTCGATCGCCTCAATCAGGCGCCCGGCTTCGACCTGCTGCTCGCGCAAGGCACGAGCCGCCATGTCGGCCTTGGCATTTTCCTGTGAGGTGAGCAGCATTCGGGTGATTTCGTCATCGCTGAGACCATAGGACGGCTTCACCACGACCGAAGCCTCCACCCCGCTGCTTTTTTCACGCGCCGACACGCTGAGCAGGCCATCGGCATCCACCTGAAAGGTGACGCGGATGCGCGCCCCGCCCGCCACCATTGGCGGGATGCCGCGCAGTTCGAATTTGGCCAGGGAGCGGCAGTCGCTCACCAGCTCGCGTTCGCCCTGCACCACGTGGATGCTCATCGCGGTCTGGCCGTCCTTGTAGGTAGTGAATTCCTGGGCGCGCGCCACGGGGATGGTGGAGTTGCGCGGTATGACCTTCTCCACCAGTCCGCCCATGGTTTCCAGACCCAGGGAAAGCGGAATCACGTCGAGCAACAGCCAGTCGTCGTCGGAGCGGTTGCCGGCCAGCACATTGGCCTGGATCGCCGCTCCCAGCGCGACCACCTTGTCCGGATCGAGGTTGTTGAGCGGCTCCTGGCGGAAGAACTGCCCAACCGCGTGCTGGATCTGG
>JAIOJM010000119.1 GCA_019911785.1 Sulfuricella sp.
AGCAGACGCGGTCGCACCACCCAGTCGGCCAGTTCACGCGCCTGCATCGGGTTCGCCTTGGCGGGGTCAACGGTCATGGCGATCAGCATGATTTCGCCCATGATGGAGCTGATCGGCCCCATCTGCGGCATGATACCGGCAGGAATCTGCTCCTTGACCAGGGAGAGGCGCTCGGCGATCTGCTGGCGGTTGCGGTAAATATCCGTGCCCCAGTCGAACTCCACGTACACGACGGACAGCCCGATGCCGGAAACCGAGCGCACGCGGGTCACTCCCGGCAGGCCGTTCATCGCCGTCTCGACGGGGAAAGAAATGAGCTGCTCCACTTCCTCCGGCGCCATGCCCGCGGCCTCGGTCATCAGCGTCACGGTGGGCTTGTTGAGGTCGGGGAATACGTCCACCGGCAACTGCTTGAGGGTGAGCATGCCGTACACCAGCAGCAGGATCGCCACTGCGAGCACGAAAATGCGCTGGCTCAGGCTGGAATGAATGATTGCCTTAAACATGCCTACCCCTTAGCGTATCTGCGAAAGCAATGCCGCGCCCTGCGTCACCACCCGGTCGCCGTCATGCAACCCCTCCAGCACCGCGACCGTATTGCCGTCCAGCGGCTGCACCTTCACCCGTTGCGGCACGAAGCGCTCGGCGGAGGCGTGCAGCCACACGATGCTCTCACTGTTGCTGTTTTTCATGACGCTGCCTTGCGGAACGGGGATGCCGCGGATGGCCTGCCTGGTTTGCACCAATACCTTAACCGGCTGGCCCACGCTTAATGTTGGCAAGGGCGGCTTGACGGCGAACTGCATGGGCAGCGCCTGTTCGCGAAGTTGATGGCTTAGTCCGATGAACGCCAGCGCCAATGTCTGGTTGCCAGCGGTCACGCCGGAGGCGCCCGCCACCTGTCCGGCCAGTGCGGTGTCGTAGGCGACGGCCTCCACCCGGAGCCTGGATGGATCTATCACTTCAAACAGGATTTCCCTGGCTTCCACCACCTGCCCAGCGACCACATCGGCCTGGCTGATCACGCCGGAAACCGGCGCGCGCAGGGCCTCGCGATGAAACAGGCTGGCCGCCACCGCCGCCTTGCGAGCCTTGAGGCTGGCCGCTTCAGCCAGCGCCGCGTCGATCTCCTTTTGCGGCAGGCTGCCCACCAGTTGCTCCAGCCGCTCTGCGCGCTTTTCGGCGAGGCCGAGACCGCTGCTCAACTCAGCCAGTTGCGCCTGCTGATTGCCTTTCTCGATGTTGCTGGCGGCGGGTTCGATGTAGGCCAGGATTTGCCCTTTGCTTACCTTCATGCCCAGAGTGGGAAAGCCGCCGGCGGGCGCGGCAATCCGCCCTGACTGGCTGGACTGCACGCGCCCGCTGAAATTCGGGTCGGCACTGATATGGCCGTTGAGCTCCACGGTTTGGGCGATGTCGCGCGGCTCGCCCAGCACGGTGCGGATGCCGAGCAGCCGCTGCACCGGCTTGGGCGCGAAAATGCTGCCGTCGGGCAAGCGTACGGGAGCAGCCTGCGCGGCGGCCGGCACGTTGCTCGCCGCACCAGCAGGCGCGGCATGGGGTTTGTCGCCGTGATCTTCGTCACCGTGCGCGAAGCTTGGATTGACATGACCGCCGAGCAGAAAAGCCGCAAACAAGGGCAACAACGCGCTTGCCGCAACACCCTTGCGGCGGCGCAAAAACTTGAACAACACTGCCAGCAGGGTAGCCGCCGCGACACCGCCAGCCGCCCACTTCGCATCATCGAGCCAGGTGCGTCCGAGGGCTTCGGGTTTCGTGCCGGGAACTTCCAGTGAGCCGATGAGCAGGTCTTCCAGCCCGTCAGCTTCCACGCTCGCCACGACTTCATACTTGCCGGGCTGCCTGAGCCAGTCCGCGGCGGCCGTATAGCTGCCGTCTTTTTCCGCTTGTGCCTGAACCTTGCGCCCGTTGCTTTCCAGTTCGATCCTGGCGTTGCGGATCGGCTCGTTGCTGGCGTAGCGGTCGACATAGAGAGTGAGCTTGCCGTCGCGGAGTATTCCCAACAGTTCCACGTCGGGCGACTTCAATTCCAGGCGCGGTCCGGTCGCTGGCAAGCTGACCGCCGTCTTGGCCTCGTCGCCGTGATCTTCGCCGCCGTGGGCAAAGGCGAACAACGGCATCAGCATGAGAACCAGCGCCAAGATCGGCGCACTCATTCCCGCGAAAGCGGGAATCCAGTATTGGCGCGGGCTACTGGATTCCCGCTTTCGCGGGAATGACGATCGTGCGAGATGTGTGCATAGATTAGCCCTGCAAGGGGGAAGGAACAGGTTGGTCTCTAATGGACATGGACAATCCGGGTTGAATACGGTCACGGCAAAACTCCTTGCGCTTGATTGAGGCGGGCGCGGGCCAGCGCCTGCGCGATTTCTTGTTGGTTGTAAGACTGCTCCGCCTCAAAGGAAGCAGCCCTGGCGCGCAGCAAGGTAAACAGATCGGATTCGCCGAGGACGAAGGATTTATGGATCAGGTCGAGGTTTTCCCGCGCCGCCGCGCGCTGCTGCCGCGCCAGATCCAGCACTTGATCGGCGGCTTGCAAGGCTTGCTCCGCTTGCTGTCCGTGGTATTCCAGCGTAAGCCGGACACGGGCGTATCCGCTATGCGCGCCGGTGAGGGCGGTTTGGGCGGCGCTGCCCCGCGGCAGGTTGCGCGCGTCGGTGGACAAAGGCAGGCGCAGGGAGATTGCCACGGTGCTGGCGTAAGGGTCATTCAGGTTGCCGCGCTCCCGGCGCGTGCTGAGTTCTACCTCGGGACTGTCGCGGCGCGAGTTCATCGCCACGCGCACTTGCGCCTGCGCCGCTTCGATGGCTAGTCGCGCTTCTTCCAGCAATGGATGGTCATCTGGCAAGGGCTTCGGCTGCGCGCTTTCCGAAACGTCGTCGGGCAAGGCCGTCATGCCGGTGAGGGTGGCATAGGCTTGCTGCGCCTGAAGCTGCCGGTTGCGACTGTGCAAAACCGCTGCCTGGGCGGTGCGCCATTCATTCTGCGCCAGATTTAAATCGGTCTTGGCCAGTTCACCTGCCAGAACCCGCCTGGCGACATCTTCCGCCAGTTTTTTCGCGGTTAGCGCGCGTTCTTCGTCGAGCCGGGTTTGGGCCTGGGCCTGGCGCACCTGCCAGATTGCCTCGCGCAGCTCCCCCGCCAGTTTCAGGCGCAGCGCACGGATATTGGCTTCCAGGCCATCCTTGCCGGCTTGCGCCTGGCGTTGCCGCGCGTCGCGCTGGCCGGGCAGCCAGATGGGCATGGCGATGCCGGCTTCCCACTCGCGCTTGCCGGCGTTGCTGTTCAACTGGTCGCCACGATGGCCCAGGATAACGGCGGGTGCGCCGGGCAACAGGCTGTCCGCGGCGACGGTCTGGGCATCGCTTTCCGCGCGCCTTGCCTCAAGGGTTTGCGCCTGGGGGCTGTTTTCCCAGGCTTTATCCAGCGCCGTGCGCAGGCTGGCGGCGTAAACGGGTTGCGTGAGCAGCAAGCCTAAAATCAACAGGGTGTGTCGCATGATGTCCTCGGGTTTCAAACATGCCGGTATCAAAATCATGGGACCATCGTAGGCCCCGCGTGCCTACACCAAGCTGACCGGAAAATTACATTTTGGTTATCTTCTCCGAGCCGGCTAGAATGTTTGAATCCATGACTAACGAGGCTTGCAGATGAAGGTTCTGATCGTTGAAGACGAAGCCAAGACCGGTGACTACCTTCGCAAGGGTTTGACCGAGAACGGGTTCGTCGTCGATCTGGTGAGCAACGGCATGGACGGCCTGCATCTTGCCTTGACCGGGGACTACGCCGTCATCGTGCTCGACGTAATGCTGCCCGGCATGGATGGCTGGAGCGTGCTGCGCGAACTGCGCAAGGCCAGGGACACCCCGGTGATCTTCCTCACCGCGCGAGATGAGGTCGAAGACCGGGTCAAAGGGCTGGAACTCGGCGCGGACGACTATCTGGTCAAGCCCTTCGCCTTTTCCGAACTGCTTGCCCGCCTGCGCACCCTGTTGCGGCGCGGCCGGAACGTCCAGGCGGAAGTTCTGTCCATCGCCGACCTGGAACTCGACCCGGTGCGGCGCCGGGTGGCGCGGGGCGCCGCCCGGATCGATCTCACCGCCAAGGAGTTCGCGCTGCTGCATCTGCTGATGCGGCGCCATGGCGAGGTGCTGTCGCGCACCTTCATCGCCGAGCAGGTGTGGGACATGAATTTCGACAGCGACACCAACGTGGTGGAGGTCGCGATCCGGCGGCTGCGCGCCAAGATGGACGACCCGTTCGAGCGTAAATTGCTGCATACCGTGCGCGGCATGGGGTACGTGCTGGAGGAGCGGGAATGAAGCCGGGCTCGCTCACTCTCCGCCTCAGCATCCTGTTCGCGCTCACCACGGTTCTGCTGCTCGCCGGCATCGGCGCCTATCTTTACCGCTTTCTCGACGTCGAGCTGATGCAGCGGGATCACGCCGAACTGGTCGGCAAGGTGGCGCTTTTCCGCCATCACCTCGCGGCGGTGAACTCGCTGTCCGAAATCGTCGCAGCACCCAACGATTTCCGCGACGCCATCATTGGCCATCCCCACCTGCGCCTCGCCCTGCTGGACGAGGCGGGCAATATCCTGCTCTCGTCCTCGAACTGGCGGCCCGGCACGGAGATATTGCAAGCACCGGTCGCCGAAGGAGCCGCGCCGGGCGGCATCGCGATCCGCATGCCGACCCCCGGCGACCCTTATCACACCGTTGCGGCATGGGGCACCCTGGGAGGCGGGACGGGGGAGCGGGCGCTGATCATCCTGTCGCAGGACTCGCGGGAAGCGCTGGAACTGCTGGCGAATTACCGCCGGGCGCTGTTCGCCGCCATGCTGTTCGGCGGACTGGCTGCCGCTGCCCTCGGTTTTCTCACCGCCCGCAATAGCCTGAGGCCGCTGCGCCAGATGGCGGAAACGGCCAGCGACATCTCCGCCAGCCGCCTCGACCGCCGGCTGGGGGTGGCGAACGCCCCGCAGGAGCTGAAGGCGCTGGCTGCCGCCTTCAATGCCATGCTGGAGCGGCTGCGGGATTCGTTCACCCGCCTGTCGGATTTTTCCTCGGATCTGGCCCACGAGCTGCGCACCCCCATCAACAACCTGATGGGGCAGACCCAGGTCGTCCTGTCCCGCGCCCGCAGCGCCGAGGAGTACCGTGCCGTGCTGGAGTCGAACCTGGAGGAATACGAGCAACTGGCGCGCATGATCGGCGACATGCTGTTTCTCGCCAAGGCGGATAACGCCCAGGCGCCGCTGCATGCCGAAGAAATCGACCTGCGGGCGGAACTGGACAAAGTCGCCGAGTTCTACGAAGTGCTCGCCGACGAGGCCGGCCTGAAAATCGTTTGCATGGGGGAAGGCCGCGCCGTGGCGGAGCGCATTCTGGCGCAACGCGCCATCGCCAACCTGTTGTCCAACGCCATCCGCCATACCCCGCCGGGCGGAGAGATTCGCGCCGCCCTGGCCGCGACCGCCGATGCCGTGGAACTGCGCGTCAGCAACCCCGGCCCCGGCATCCCCCCCGAACACCTGGAAAGAGTTTTCGACCGCTTCTACCAGGTGGATGACGCGCGCGAGCATACCGACGCGGGGACCGGATTGGGGCTCGCCATCGTCAAATCCATCATGCGTCTGCATGGCGGCGATGCCACGGTGACCAGCGAACCGGGCCGGCTCACCACCTTCACCCTGCGTTTTCCCGCCGGCGACGGTCGTGTTAGCGCTAGAATTGGGTAAGCCATGAAAAACCAAAAGTTCATCAACCGTCTCGGTTTTGCCTGGGCAGGCATCCGCGCAGCCTGGGAAAACGAGCGTAGCTTCCGGGTGCAGACCGGTTTTGCCATCGTCTTGCTGATGGTGCTGTTGCTCTTGCGTCCGCCCCCCATATGGTGGACGTTGTGTTTCATCATGGCCGTTCTGGTCCTGGCGGCGGAATTATTCAACACCGCCCTGGAATCCTTGATCGATCACCTGCATCCGGAAATCCATCCTGCCATCAAAACCGCCAAGGACTGCGCTGCGGGAGCCGTGTTGCTGCTTAGCTGCGGCGCTCTGGTCGCGGGGACGGTCACGCTGCTGGTTGCGTTGGGGATTGTGTCTTAGGAGCCCGTCGGACTTTTTCAGCGTGCGTGCCTTGCCCCGCTGTCCGCGCCCACATGCTCGTCCAGGAACTCGCCCAGCGCCCGCGCCCAGGAATCGCGCACGAATATAAACCCCTCGTTGTGGCCGCCGCTAAGTTCGAGGAACTGCTTGGGCGGTTTCGCCGCATCGTAAAGCGCTCGCCCGTGCCGGTAGGGGATGATCTCATCGTCCGGGCTGTGGGCGATGAAGACGGGGGCCGCGACTGATTGCAGATACTCCCGCGTGTCGTAACTGAAACGGGACAGCCGCCTGACCGGAAGATAGGGGTAGAACTTCGCCGCGAGATCGGGCACGGAGGTGAAGCCGGAGGCAATCACCAACGCCGCCGGCTCGTGGCGAACCGCCAGCCAGGCGGCGACGGCGCCGCCCAGCGATTCGCCGAACAGTGCGATGGTATCGGGAGGAATTTTCCGGGTTTCGGTCAGATGGCGCCAGGCCGCCTCGGCATCCAGGTAGGTGCCCTGCTCCGATGGCTTGCCAGCGCTGTTGCCATAGCCGCGATAGTCGATGATCAGGGTGTTGTAGCCAAGGCGATGGAACATCAGCAGCGAATCGAGGCGGTGGGAAATGTTGCCCGCGTTGCCATGCAGGAACAGCACCGTGCCGCGGGATTGAGCGCTGGGGACGAACCAGCCATGCAGGGCGACGCCATCCGCCGCAAGCAGCCGCACCTCCTCGTAATCGAGGCCGGCCTGGCGCGGCGTGGCGACAATCTCGCGGCCGATTTCCGGGTAGTAAACCATGCTCGACTGGGAAAAATACAGCACCCCAGCGAGCCCGGCATAGGCCGCAGCCAGAATACCCAGAATCTGCCACATCATGCGCACCCTGCTTCCTCGCCCATCCGCGCCGCCGGGTCCTGGCGGTAAAATTCGGCCAGCTGCCGGTACACCTCGGGATATTCCCGCAGCAGGGCGTGCGGGATTTCAAAAAAAGCCTCGCTCGCCACGGCAAAGAATTCCGCCGGGCTTTCCGCCGCATAAGGGTCGATCACCGTTTCCGCATCGGATTCGACTTTGGCGCTAAAATCGTCAAATGCCCCGGAGAAAGCCTGAGTCCAGGCGACCCGATCCATTTTGCGATGCAGCGGCGGGAAGCCGTCCGGCGCGCCGTTCAGCATATCCAGCTTGTGGGCGAATTCGTGGATCACGACGTTGACGCCGTCGTGCTCGCCGGAGCGCTCCGCATCGGCGCCGGACAGGATCACCGGCCCGCGCTCCCAGGATTCGCCGATCATCGGTTCGCGCATCTGGTGCACCACCCCGTCTTCATCCATGAATTCGTATTCCGGCACGAATTCGTCCGGATAGACGATGACCGACACCCAGCCCGCATAGTAGTCCAGACCCAAATTGAGAATCGGCAAGCACGCCTGTGCTGCAATCTTCAATCTCATGTCGCCACTCAAACCATATCCGCCCGCCGCGACCAGTTCCTTTTCGTGCAAAAACAAAATCACCAGTTCGCGCAGGCGGTTGAGCTCGTCACCCGACAGCCCGCCCAGTAGCGGCAAGGACACAACTGCATCCCGCCATGCCGGTTCGGGCAGTGTATCGTGTTGCTGGATGCGCCTCCTGCGCCAGTTCCTGAAGCTCCACACCATGGCATCCTGAAATAATATAACTGATTGAATTAAAATACTTATTATTTAATTAAAAATATCTTGAAATCACTATTTTATTCTCTATATTTAACTAATACATGGAGGGTGCTCACCTTCCACATGAAAAATTCCCGTCAACGAGAAAACGCAATACGGAGGTGTCAAATGCACCGTTTGGTCATTCAAACCGAAGCCATGCTGTATGAGTTCCGCAAGCACATTCCCACCGACTGCAAGACCGCGAAATCCATTGACCGCAACGACTCTTGGGACAGGGTTGCAACCTTCGCCAAGGACGACGGTTTTCTGGATCTCGCCGAACGACTGAAGGAATCGAAATATCAATTGCTTAAGCAAACTCACTGAGAAAGTTGATCAGCTGCGCCGCGCCCAAGCCACGCCGGGCACTTCCCGGATCAGGGCGAGGATGCGCGCGAGCTGATCAAGATCGGCGATCTGCACGGTAAAACGCATTCCCGCCTGAAGCCCCCGGCTTAGCGTGCTCACTGCCGTGACGTTGATTTTCTCGCGCGTCATCACCTCGGAAACGTCGCGCAGCAACCCCTGCCGATCGTTCGCCTCGATCTCGATGTCCACCTCGTAATGACCGCCGCTCTTCGTGCCCCAGCTGGCGACGAGCAACCGGTCGCGCTGACTCTCATCAAAATGCAGAACATTCGGGCAATCCTGGCGATGGATTGCCACCCCTCGACCATGCGTAACGAAACCGATGATTGCATCCGGCGGCACCGGCTTGCAGCATTTGGCAATCGTGGTGAGCATCCCGCCCTCGCCGTGGAGCAGCACCCCGGAGGCAGACGGACCGATGCCCGCACGCGGTGCGGGCAGATGCCATTCTTCCTCTCTGGGCTCGACCTCTTCCTGGACCGCCGCCATCACCTGACGGGCGGTAATGTCGCCGCGCCCGATGGCGGCGAGCAAATCCTCGGGCCTGGCGAAGCGGTTTTTCTGCGCCAGCGTTTCCAGGTTGGGCAGGGGCAAACCTAGGCGATGGGTTTCCTTCTCCAGCGCCTCGCGCCCCTGGGAAACATTCTCCTCGTAGTGCTGGTGCTTGAACCAGTGGCGGATTTTCGCCTTGGCGCGCGAGGTCTTGACATAGCCCAGGTTGGAGTTGAGCCAGTCGCGCGAAGGCCCGCCCTGCTTCACGGTGATGATCTCGACGCGCTGGCCGTTCTGTAACGGGTAAGTGAGCGGCACGATATTGCCGTCCACCTTGGCACCGCGGCAGCGGTCGCCCAAGTCGGTGTGGACGTGGTAGGCGAAGTCGATCGGGGTCGCCCCCTTGGGCAGCGCCACCACCTTGCCCTGCGGAGTGAGGATGTAAACCGTGTCCTGGAACAGCCGGTCTTGAATTGCTCCATCAGCTCGCCGGCATCGTGGACGTCCTCCTTCCACTCCATGATCTGGCGCAGCCAGGCGATCTTTTCCTCGAACCCGGCGTCCTGCCTGCCGCCTTCCTTGTAGCGCCAATGTGCCGCCACGCCCAGCTCG
>JAIOJM010000120.1 GCA_019911785.1 Sulfuricella sp.
TACTTGCCCTTGTTCTCCTTCATCGCCAGCCGGCGCGCCGCTTCGACCTGATGGCCGGCGGCCGCGAACAGGGTCTCGTGGTAGTCCAGCGAGATCACGTCCAGGATCAGTTTTTCCAGGGTGGGATGCTCGGCGCGCAGCAGGGATTCGGTGCAGCCGGTGCATTCCTGGAAGTGCAGCCAGATGACGGAAGGCCGTTTCTTGCTCGCCACCGCTGCGGCTATCGCCGCGTCGGCGCCGGGCGGCAGGCCCATGGTGGCAGCCATCACCGCACATAATTGCAGAAAGCTGCGGCGCGAAATGCCCAGCCTGTTTTCAAGCATCACGATATTTTCGCTGCTTTCGATCCTGCTCTCGCTCATCGCTTGGCTCCCGATCCGTTGAAGTTCGAAACGCATCGACTAGACTTATGTCATATATAAAACATAGTTTATAAACTTAAAAAAACAATGCCGCCGACCTGGGCAATCAAGAAATTTGATGCATAATTACTTAATAGAAAAGCAACCAGGAGCTGCACATGGACAACCTCCCCAATGACTGGCTGGCGCTGCTGGCTTTGGTGTTCGCCCTGGGTTTGAAACACGGCTTCGACCCGGATCACCTCGCCACCATCGACGGCCTGACGCGATTCAACGCCGCCAGCAACAAGCCGCGGCTGTCGCGCTGGTCGGGCCTGCTGTTTTCGCTCGGCCATGGTGCGGTAGTCACGGCAGTGGCGGTGCTGGTCGGCATCATCGCCAAGAAGTGGGAAATTCCGGTCTGGGTGGAAGACCTCGGCGCCTGGATATCGATCCTGTTCCTGCTCGCGCTGGGCGCGGCCAACCTGGCCGCAGTGCTGCGCGCCGGTCCCGGCCAGGTGGTGCGGATGGTCGGGCTGAAAGGGCGCTGGCTGGGCCAGCTGAGCCAAGCCAGCCATCCCGCCATGATCGCCTTTGTCGGCGCCCTGTTCGCCCTCTCCTTCGATACCCTCAGCCAGACTGCGCTGTTTTCCATGGCCGCCTCGAGCATGGCCGGCTGGCTGTTCTCGGCGGCGCTCGGCATGGTGTTCATGCTCGGCATGATCGCCACCGACGGCCTCAACGGCCTTTGGGTGTCGCGCCTGATCAACAAAGCCGACGAGCGCGCCCAGATCGCCTCGCGGGTGATGGGGCTGGCGGTAGGCAGCCTGAGCATCCTGGTCGGCCTGTTCGGCATCGCCAAATATCTCTTTCCCGGTATCGCCGCGCGCAGCGAGGGGCACGAAATGCTGATGGGCGGCACCGTGATCGGCACCGTGGCATTGAGCTTTTATCTTGCCCTGCACCTGGCACGCCGACAGACCGTCGCACACGCTGTCCTGCCTTCCGATAGCGGAATCTACAAATAGCCTTCTGTTTCCCAATGGTTTACGCTACCGGTTGGATTTCCGACACCGCAGAGGAAACATGCCGAAATTTGCCAAAAGATCAAAGAAGGCCGGCCTGCCGCCCGGCACGCTGGTTCACATCGGAAAAAAGCGGACCGAGAAGACCCGCATCCGGCTGATCAATTACGACGAATCCAGCTTCCTGGACAAGGAAACGGAAGCCCCCGAGGAGTACTGCGCCGCCAGGGCAGCCACGGGCATCACCTGGGTCAACGTCGACGGCATCCACCAGATCGATCTGCTTCAGCGCATCGGCGAATGTTTCGGGCTGCATCCGCTGGTGCTGGAAGACATCATGAACACCGACCAGCGCCCTAAAATGGAGGATTTCGGCGATTATGTCTACATCGTGCTGAAAATGCTGTCCCTCAACGACCGCGGGGAAATCGCCGCCGAGCAGGTGAGCCTGATCCTGGGAAAGAATTTCGTGCTGTCCTTCCGCGAGCAGCATAGCGACATCTTCGACCCTATCGCGGAGCGCATCAAAAGCGGCAAAGGGTTCATCCGCAAGGCCGGGGCGGACTATCTCGCCTACGCGCTGCTCGATGCGGTGGTGGATCACTATTTCGTGGTACTGGAAAAGCGGGAAGAAGAAATCGACACCCTCGAGGAGGAAGTCATTGCCAACGCCACGCCCAGAACCCTGCAAAGAATCCACAAACTCCGTCGCGAACTGATTTTCCTGCGCAAGGCCATCTTCCCTTTTCGCAACGTCATCGGTGCGCTGGAACGCGGCGAATCAGCCTTCTTCGAGCCAACTTCGCGGATTTACCTGCGCGACATCTACGACCACACCATCCACATCATCGACACGCTGGAAACCTTCCGCGACCTCGCCACCGGCCTGCTCGACATCTACCTGTCCAGCGTCAGCAACCGCATGAATGCGGTAATACGCATCCTCACCGTGATCGCCACCATCTTCATGCCGCTCACCTTCCTCGCCGGCGTCTACGGCATGAATTTCAAACACATGCCGGAGCTGGAATGGACCTGGGGCTACCCGGCGGTGCTGCTGCTGATGGCGACCGTCGGCATTGGGATGCAGGTGTATTTCCGCAAGAGAAAGTGGCTATAAGCCGGCACTCTCCGGCCATGCTAGAATTCAGCTCTCTCACTTTCTTTCAAACCACTCCATGCCTCAGAGTACGCACAACCTGCTGACAGAGCTTCTTTCCGATCTGGAACAAACCAGGATACTGTGGCAACTGGCGGTGCTGGGATTAAGCCTGGCCCTGGCTTGGGGTTTCAGCCACCAGTTGAGGAGCCGCCTGCCCAAATCGGAAGGCGCGATCAAAGTCGGCCTGGGTGGGGTTTCCCGGGTGGCTTTTCCGCTGGTCGCACTGCTGCTGGTGGTGATCGGAAAGACCGTGCTCAAGAACTGGTACTCCATCAATCTGCTGAATATCGCCACTTCCCTGCTCCTGGCCTTGGCACTGGTCCGCCTTGCCGTCTATGCCCTGCGCAAGATTTTCGCCCCGAGCGGTTGGCTGCACAGTTCCGAGCGCTTCATTGCCATGGCGATCTGGGTCGGGCTGGCTTTGCACCTCACCGGATTTCTCCCCGAAATCCTGGATGCCATGGACGAGCTCAGCTTCCATATCGGCAGGCAGAAAATTTCATTGCTTACCATCCTGAGCGGCATCCTGTCCGTCCTTGTCACCTTGATGGCGGCGATGTGGCTGGGACGGGTGCTCGAAAACCGGGTGATGGCCGCGGAAAACCTGGACATGAACCTGCGCGTGGTGCTGGCCAAGCTGTTCCGCGCCGTGCTGGTCGTGCTCGGCATCCTGATCGCGCTGCCCCTGGCCGGTATCGACATCACCGTGCTTTCGGTATTCGGCGGTGCCCTGGGCGTAGGCATCGGCTTCGGCCTGCAAAAAATCGCCAGCAATTACGTCAGCGGCTTCATCATCCTGATCGACCGCTCCATCCATCCCGGCGACTCCCTGACCGTGGAAGGGCGTTTCGGCACAGTCTCACAGCTGACCGCGCGCTACATGGTGCTGAAGAGCCTGGACGGCACCGAAGCCATCATCCCGAACGAAACCCTGATCAGCTCCACCGTCATCAACCATTCCTATACCGACCGCCATTTCCGTGTCGGCATCCCGGTGCAGGTCAGCTACCAGAGCGATCTGGAACGCGCCATGGAGATCATGAAGGAAGCCGCAACCCAGCAGCCAAGGGTGCTTGCCGACCCGGAAACCAAGGTCTTTCTCAAATCTTTCGGCGACAACGGCATCGACCTGGAAATGAGCATCTGGATCAACGACCCGGAAGAAGGGCAGCTCGGCCTTAAATCCGATATCAACCTGGAAATCTGGCGCCAGTTCCAGGCGGCGGGCATCGAAATTCCCTACCCGCAAAGAGATATCCGCATCATCGGCAACCAACCCGGCTAATTCCAACGATTGCGTACCGGAGTAACAGCCAACAAAAAACCCGCCGAAGCGGGTTTTTTGTTGGGCAATACTGAAGAAAGCGCTTGGCTTAGCTTACTTCAGCTTGGTTTCCTTGTAGTCCACGTGCTTGCGCGCCACCGGATCAAATTTCTTGATCAGCATCTTTTCCGGCATGGTACGTTTGTTCTTGTCGGTAGTATAAAAGTGACCGGTTCCAGCAGTGGATTCCAGTTTGATTTTCTCGCGTCCGCCTTTTGCCATTTTTCAGCCCCTTAAATGCTTTCGCCGCGAGCGCGTAGCTTCGCCAGCACGGCGTCGATGCCGTTCTTGTCAATAGTGCGCAGTGCAGCGCAGGAAAGGCGCATGCTCACCCAGCGGTTTTCGCTTTCCACCCAGAACTTGCGGTTTTGCAGGTTCGGCAGGAAACGACGTTTAGTCCTGTTGTTGGCGTGGGAGACGTTATTCCCCGACATCGGCTTCTTGCCGGTGATCTTGCATACGCGGGCCATGGTATTGCTCCAGAAATAGAATAATGAATTACGAAAAACGCGATTTATACCCTATTTTCGCCCTGCAAGGCAAGAGAAAATTGCACTCGCTAGAGCAGGCCTCGCTCTGCGAATGACAGAAAACCGCTTCCGGCAACGATGAAATGATCCAGCACCCGGACGTCCACCAGTACCAGGGCGTTTTTCAGCGCCTGGGTCAGCACCTGGTCGGCATTGCTGGGCTCGGCCACGCCGGAAGGGTGGTTATGCGCCAGGATCAGCGCGGCGGCATTGTGATGCAGGGCGCGCTTGACCACTTCGCGCGGGTAGACGCTGGTCTGGGTCAGCGTGCCGCGAAACAGTTCCTCGCTGACGATGACGCGATTCTGCGCATCCAGGAACAGGGCCATGAAGACTTCGTGGGGCAAGCCCTGTAACCGGAGCCGCAAATAGTCGCGCACGGCCTGCGGCGAGGACAGGGCATCGCGCTGCGCGATGTCCTCCTGCAACGCGCGCCGCGCCATCTCCAGCACCGCCTGCAACTGGGTGTATTTCGCCGCACCCATGCCCTTGGTCTGGCAAAACTCCTTTTCACTGGCCGCGAACAGCGCGTTCAGGCCGCCGAAGCGCCCGTGCAGTTCCCGCGCCAGGTCCACAGCGCTTTTGCCCGGCAGGCCGGTGCGCAGGAAGATCGCCAGCAACTCGGCGTCCGACAGGCTGGACGCGCCTTTCTGCAGGAGCTTCTCGCGGGGTCGTTCCCCTTCCGGCCAATCGGTTATCGCCATGACAAATTCTTTTTGTTTAAAGTAGAATGAAGAGATTATGACCGATTCAGCGAAAAAACGCCTGGTTCTCGGCGTCACCGGGGGCGTGGCCGCCTACAAGGCCGCAGAGCTTACCCGCCTGCTGGTGAAAAACGGCATCGAGGTTCAGGTGATCATGACTGAAGCGGCCCGCCACTTCGTCGCCCCGGCCACCTTCCAGGCACTCTCCGGCAAGCCGGTGCTGACCGATTTATGGGACGGTCAGGCGGCCGGCGGCATGGCGCACATCGATGTCACGCGCAACGCCGATGCGGTGCTGATCGCCCCGGCCAGCGCAGATTTTATTTCCAAACTCGCGCACGGCGCTGCGGACGACCTGCTCTCCGCCGCCTGCCTGGCGCGCGCCTGCCCCCTCCTGGTCGCCCCGGCGATGAACCGCGAAATGTGGGACAACCCGGCCACCCAGCGCAACATCACCCAGCTCAGGCGCGACGACATCACCCTCCTCGGCCCGGCCAGCGGCCTTCAGGCCTGCGGCGAAACCGGGATGGGGCGGATGGTGGAGCCGGCAACCCTGCTCGAGGACATCGAATCGTTCTGGCATCCCAAGCTGCTGCAAGGCCAGCGCGTGCTGGTCACCGCCGGGCCGACCTACGAAGCGATCGACGCGGTGCGCGCCATCACCAACCTGAGCTCGGGCAAAATGGGTTACGCCGTCGCCCGCGCCGCCATCGAAGCCGGCGCGGAAGTCACCCTGGTCTCCGGCCCGACCTGTTTGACCCCGCCCACGGCGGCGAAAACCATCGCCGTCACCAGCGCCCAGCAGATGCTCGAAGCGGTCAACAAGGAAATTGCCGAAGCCGACATCTTCATCAGCGTCGCAGCGGTTGCGGACTATTCCGTGCTCAATCCGAGCGCGCAGAAGATCAAGAAGGACGCCCACATCCTCACGCTGGAGCTGGCGCCCAACCCCGACATCTTGGCCAACGTGATGAACCTGCCCAACCCGCCGTTCTGCGTCGGCTTCGCGGCGGAAAGCGAGAACCTTTACGAATTCGCCGAGATGAAGCGGCGCCGCAAGAACCTGCCGCTGCTGGCCGCCAACCTGGTGCAGGACGCCATCGGCCAGGAAGACAACGAGCTGATTCTGTTCGACGACGAAGGCGCCCATCCGCTGCCGCGCGCGCCGAAAATCGTGCTGGCGAGGCAGCTGATCGCACATGTCGCCAAGCTCTACCACAAGGGAAAAGACCAATGAAGAAAACCCTGAAAACCGTCGACGTCAAAATTCTCGACGAACGCCTCAGGCAGCATCCGCCCAGCTACGCCACGCCGGGGTCGGCCGGGCTCGACCTGCGCGCCTGCATCGAGCACGTCATGACCATCCACCCCGGCCACACCGAGCTGATCCCCACCGGCATCGCCATCCACCTCTGCGACCCCGGCATGGCGGCGATGATCCTGCCGCGCTCCGGCCTGGGCCACAAGCACGGCATCGTCCTCGGCAACCTGGTCGGCCTGATCGACTCCGACTACCAGGGACAGCTCTTCGTTTCCTGCTGGAACCGCGGCCACACGCCCTTCATCCTCAACCCGATGGAGCGCATCGCGCAGATGGTCATCGTCCCGGTGATCCACGCCGAATTCAATGTGGTAGACGATTTCGAAGCAAGCGAACGCAGTTCCGGCGGCTTCGGCAGTACCGGCCGCCACTAGCCTCACCCCTGTTCCGGGTGTGATGGAGGCAGGTTGGGCACGCTGTGCCCAACAAATAATTCGGGGTTTGTGATTTTGGGTTTGTCGGGCACGGGGTGCCCGACCTACATGCCTCGATAAATCATTAGCGCCCTCTGGGGCCGCCACCCATCCCGCCGCCGGGGCCCATGCCACCGCCGGGACCCATACCCCCTCCCATCGCAGGAGGCATATCCGGCAGGGTAACGCCTCGCTCCTTGGCACGCGCCTTCATCTGCTCGTGGTGCTCGGCGCGGATTCTTTCACGCTCTTCCTGGGTTTTTGCCGCGCGCATTTTGGCACGGTAAGCCACGCGCTCTTCCTGTGTCATCAACTGCGAGCCGAAAATCTGCTCCTGTTGCTTCACCTGTTGCGGCGCCTTCTCCTCGCCGACAACCAGCGGAGACATGGACATCATCCCCACAGCCAGCGGCAACAACCATAATTTTTTGGACATAACGTTTCTCCTTACATGCAAGAAAAGTGGACGGCCCACTTTTGCTTTATTATAGATACTGTTATGGAATCTGCCCCCCGCTTCCTGTGCGACGTGATGCTGGCGCGCCTGGCCCGCCACCTGCGCGCCGCCGGCGTGGATACCACCCTGGCCGTCGAGTCCGCAACCGACGCGGAAATCCTGCGCGAGGCGATCAATGAAGGCCGCTGGCTGCTCACCGCCGACCGCAAGATCACCGAACACAAAGCCGCCAAGGGCCGCGTCATCCAGCTCCCCTTCGGCTCTCTCGACCTCCAGGCGGCAGTCCTGAGCGGACAATTCGACATCGACTGGCTCAGCCACGCCTTCACCCGCTGCCTGGTCGACAATACCCCGCTCCAGCCCGCCACCCCGGAACACGCCCTGCAGGTGCCGGCAGACGCCCGCCAGCCGCAGGATGCACTGCTGACCTGTCCGAACTGCGGCCGGGTTTACTGGCGCGGATCGCATTACAAGAGGATGCGGAAGAAGCTGGAAAGCTGGCAGGAGAACCCAGCAGCAGCGGCAACTATCGAACCGCTTTAACGTCCTAAGGCCCTGCTGTTTTTTGAATAAATGTTCTTGCCTTCCTAATTACAGGGGGTACAATTAATACATGTTGATCGAGTTCGATTCTGCCAAACGCGAGCAAACCCTGATCGATCGCGGTCTGGATTTCGCCGATGCCCCCAAACTATTTTCCGGCAAGCATTTCACCCTGGCGGATGATCGAGCCGATTATGGCGAGCAACGCTACATCTCTGTAGGCAAGTTAGTCGATCGGATAGTGGTGCTGATCTGGACACCCCGTGGCGAGGTTCGCCGCATTATTTCGATGAGGTACGCCAATGAGCGCGAAAAAACCCGTTACGCCCAGCACCTTGATTAACCCGGACGAAGCACCGGAATTGACTGATGCATGGTTCCAGCGTGCC
Source organism: Sulfuricella sp. (assembly GCA_019911785.1). The sequence continues at coordinate 8,210 of JAIOJM010000120.1, forward strand.
GATCTGTATGAAGGCGAAAAGTTGCTACGTCGAGGTCGCCCCAAAGCTGAGGTAACCAAAACCCCGATCAAGCTGCGGCTTGACCCGGACATCATTGAAGCTTTCAAGGCCAGCGGTCGAGGCTGGCAAACCCGCATGAACGATGCACTGCGGGATTGGCTGAAATCGCACTCTACCGCTTGATTCTTCATCTCTTGGATAAGTCGAACTCGGCCCTGTTTTTCCTTGGCGTATTCTTGCCATGAGTAATGGCGGGGCGTATAGTTTCGTCTTACTTGATCTTACATCAGAGGTGCCGAATGGAAACAACCCGGTTATCCAGCAAGGGGCAGGTGATTCTCCCCAAATCCGTGCGGGAGTCGCATCACTGGGTGCCTGGCACTGAATTCGTGGTAGAAGACACGCCCGATGGCGTTCTGCTCCGGCCCACCAAATCTTTCAAGCCCACGCGCCTGGAAGACGTTATCGGCTGCACTGGCTACAAAGGACCGACGAAAACTCTGGAAGACATGGAAGACGCCATTGCAAAGGGTGTCAAGGCACGCCATGCTCGCGGTTGATACCAACCTCGTCGTCAGGCTGCTCGCCAACGACGACACGGTACAAACACGTCGCGCGGCAGCGTTGTTTGCCAGCGAACAGATTTTTATCTCAAAGACCGTGCTGCTTGAATCGGAATGGGTATTGCGCTTTTCTTACGAGTTGCCTCCGAAAGTCATCTTGCAGGCATTACGCAACATCATCGGCTTGCCGAATGTCATGGTAGAGCAGCAGCGTGAAATCGCTGAAGCACTCGATGGTTTCGAGCAGGGACTCGATTTTGCCGATGCGCTGCACCTCGCCAGCAGCCGCCGCGCCGGAAGATTCGCCACTTTCGACAAAAAACTGATCAAGCGTGCCGAGAAACTGACGGATATTAAATTGGTGCTGGCTTAAGTGTTGGGTCTTGACGCGCGCTGCGCGGTTTATTTGGGTGCCGGGGGTAGCCCGGCGAGCTAGTCCCTTTCTTTAAACGGCTAAAGAAAGGAACCAAAGAAACGCCGCCCCTATCCACCGCCCTTCGCTACGCTACGGGTTCCCTGCGCTGCTCGCCGAACCGGGCGGCTGCGGAACTCGCGCTTTGCGCTCAAACAGTCCTCGCCGACTTCCCCCGGCCCGGCTGCGCTGCTCGGCGGCGAACCAAGGGGACCAAAAAAAAGCAATTCAAAACCGCCCTCCCTGCGGGAGGGCACCCAAAAACCGGGCTCCGCCCACAAGACCAAAATCCCCTTCTGCGCCGCCTCGATTTTCCGGGCGAAGCGGGGGCCGTCGGCTGCGTTTGTCTGAGGCCAAAGGCCGAGTTTAACGCGGCCGCCCGATTCGCCCGGAAAATCGAGGGAAGCCCGGAGGGCCGGCGCGGCAGGGTGTCCTTTTGTTTGGTTACTTGTATTTTGGACAAGCAAAATAAAGTAACCTGCTGCCGGGCAGCCCCCGGCATCTAATCATCTGCGCGCAGCGCACTCAAAACCCAGCACCACTTGCAGCCAATCAGACAAACTCATATAGTGACCACATTGTCATAATTGGCAGGGCTTAAACTTGGAATCGGATCTCAATTCTTTTGGCCAACCGCACAAAAATCGGGCTCCGTCCCCATTTTTCCTTTCTTGAGGCTCTGCCCCCATCTCATTCGGATGGCGCTTGTCAAAATGACAAATAAATCGTTTAATCCAATCCAGATAGGCTTGCTCGGCACGAATGCTGTAGTGCTTTAAATGAATTTCCCACGCACCCGATCCAATAATTGCTGAAAAACAGACAAGACGACAGCATCAGTTATTTTTAGGATGCCCACTTAACGTTATGCACTAAGGTAATCTCAATATGTCGATGGAAACATTCTCTGATTTATATCGGGCTGCTGGGTTCCAGGTTCAGGTGGAAAATGACGAGTTGAAATTAGAAATCGAGGGACACAAGTTTCGCGTTGAAATTGACAACGAATGGCGCACTTCAATCGAAGACTTCAATAAAGCCAAGCAGTACAACTTTAATGAAGAGCGGCGCATGCTTATGGCATACAAAAGCGTAGAGATTCAACTTAGCAAAATTGACCCATACTCCTCGTCTCGACCCGAGTACGAATTCTCCGATGAAAAAGGAAACACCGTTAAGATTTCTTCAGCCTCGCACGAGTTCTGTATTGCTCTTATGACATCTAACGGGGTATCAGCTGCCATTAAAAGGCGAATGCTTCGTCGGGGTGAAATAAGAAAGCCAGATAAAGAAGGCTACATTCGGATATTTAAATTCGATGACTTGGTCTTTGTCCCAGTCACGGCAAAATATTTGGTACCAAGGAAGATCAATTCCGGTCACCTGCTTGATAGAGCATTGAACGCTATCAATGCATCACTTTTCAGCCTGTCATACAGCCTTGGCGAATGCTGGGAACTTCGAGAAAGAATCCTATCCATTGGGGCAACGGCACCGCGAAAAATCGATGAGCCTGATTATTCAATACCCAAAGCAATCTATAGTGATGACCTAGTCACCTTCTATAAAGTAGCTAGAAGCAGCATTTTCCCAAATCAGGAATTTTTGTCCTATTACCATGTCATTGAGTACTATTTTCTTAGGGTTTCTGACGAAATTCTTCACACCAGCTTAAAGTCACTAATCAATTCGCCATCCTTTAGCACAAGCTACAAAAACGTTAACAAACTTATTTCCGTCTTGAAAAAAAATGACAATTCGTCTGATGAAACGGAAATGCTCAAAGCTGTTCTTAGAAAATACGTTGACGAAGACGACCTGATGGAGCACATCAGCGCCCTTGAAAAAGAGTCCGGAAAGACCATTTATACGGACACAAAGAAAAAGGTTTTCGGGGAAGCCGCGTCAATTAAGCTAGAAAAAGGCCACGCACTAAACAGTACTGCAAGGGTAATCAAGCAAATTCGAAATGCACTCGTGCACTCTAGCGATAGATACAATAGAGAAGATTGCTTTATGCCGTTCTCCGAATCTGAGTCGGTAGTAATTAGCTACATTCCAATCATTAAGTTTCTTGCGGAAAAAATAATATTTTCCACCGCCGAAAGTGCATAACCCGGCATTCAACCGGACGTGCGCAAAAAAGCCGCACAGGTCGGTTATTTTTACATTAGGCTCAAACCCGACTAATCAATTTCAAACACCAACCCATTCCCAAACACCAAAACCGCCCTCACCACCTTAGGTGAAAACACCCCCCGCATCGCGGCGAGGTACTCCCTCATCACCCCCAGATAAGGCGCAGCACAAGCCTCCAGATTCCCCTCTTCCGCCCGTTCGGCAGCCTTGAAATCCAGGATCCAGACACTGTCCTCGAACTCGACCAGCCGGTCGAGACGACGGCTCTCCCCTGACGCCGTGCGGTAGGGCACTTCCTTCCAGGCATTGACATAGCATGCGGGGTCGAAGAAGCGCTGCAAATGGGGGGCCTGGGTGAGGTGCAGGGCATCCTGCCAGAGCGCATCGAACTCCGCATCGTTCACTTCCAGCCTGTCTTGCATCCACGCCCGGTCGAGCACCGGCGCTGGCGGGGCGATCCATTCCAGCAGCGCATGCAGACGGATGCCGTAACGCTGGGCTTCGGTCTGGCGCTGGCTGATACGTTTGCCGGTGGGGATGACCGGCGCAGCATGGGTAGGAAAAACGGGGGGCGGTGCGGCTTCGGGTTGCGCCGCGCCTGCGGGCAGTTGCGGCATCTGGCCGAGTTCGCAGGTTTCCCCGGCTTCTTCGCCGGTCTCTTCCCTGGTCAGGGCATTGCGGATTTTTCCGTGCCAGCTTTCCTCGGACTTGCGCGTACTTTCGCTGCCGCTGACGATCAGTGCCTGACGGGCGCGGGTCATCGCGACATACAGCAGGTTCAGGTCTTCGCGCCGCTCCAGCTGGGCCTCGGCATCGAACACCGGCTGCCACTGCGCGGCGCGCTCGCGCTTGCCGGCATAGAGGAAGAAATGCTGCGGCTTGGGGCTTTCCGGCGGCCAGTCCAGCACGGCCCGGTAGCCGCGCTCGTTGCGGGGCGAGGCTTGAGCATCGAGCAACCAGACGACAGGCGATTCGAGCCCCTTGGAGCCGTGGATGGTGAGGATGCGCACGGCGTTGCCGGCATCGCCGACGATGCCTTCGTCCGGGGCCTCTTGCGCGGCCGCACGGCGCAGCTGCTGCAGTTGGTTGATGAATTTGGGCAGGCTGGGATAGCGGCCGCTGTCCACGTTCAGCGCCAGTTCCATGAAGGCGTGCAGGTTGGCCTGCACCGCGCCGCGCATCGCTTCCGGGACGGCGGCGGCGTAGCGCTGCAGCAAGTCGCCCTCGAAATAGATGCGGTCGAGCAGATCGTGCACCGGCAGGGTGTCGGTCAGTGCGAGCCAGCCTTGCAGCAGGCCCAAGGCGCGGCGCAGCGCCGGGCTGGATAGCGCCCGCCCGGCCACGGCGTGCAGGCGCGCCCACCAAGAGCCGTCGGGCTCGCGTGCCAGCGCCATCAGGTCGTCGTCGCTACAGCCGAACAGGGGCGAGCGCAGCGCCTGAGCCAGGCACAGGTCGGCGAAGGGGGTGATGAGAAAAGTCAGCAGCGCAGTCAGGTCGGCGCATTCCAGGGTGTCGAGCAACCCGCCCTGGCGCGAGCTGACGTAGGGGATGCGGGCCGCGCGCAGGGCGCGCTCGTAGATTTCCAGCCGGGTGCGGCTGCGTTTCAGCAGCAGGATGTCGCGGAATTCCGCCGGCCTGCCCGCGCCGTTCTCCGTGGCGATCTGCCAGGTGCCGACCATGGCGCCGATTCTTTCCGCCAGCTGCCGGGCTTCCCGCTCGACGCGCTGGTCTTCCTCTTCCTCCACCGCTTCGGTCAGGGGGTCGCGCAAGACCATGACCGATGGTGGAGCTTCTGCAGATTCTTCTTTGTCGTCCTGGGCTAGGGGCAGCACTTCCACCCGGCCGGGAATCTCGGCGTGATGGGCTTGGTGCAGTTCAAACCCGGTGAATTCCGCCTCCTGCCCGAACAGGCGATTCACCGCCTCCAGCACCGGCGGCGCGCTGCGGCGGGAGACGTTCTGCTGCAGCCGGGCAGCACCGTACCCCTGCTCCAGAAAATCGGCAGCGATGCCGAACAGGCGCGCATCGGCGCGGCGGAAGCGGTAGATCGCCTGCTTCGGGTCGCCCACCAGGAATACCGTCGGCGCGCTGCCCGCACCGGTTGAGGCATCGAGCCAGGAGCGCATGATCTGCCACTGCAGCGGGTTGGTATCCTGGAATTCGTCGAGCAGGATATGGCGGTAGCGGCAGTCGAGCTTGTACTGCATGTACTCGGCATGGTCAGAGCGGTTGAGCATCTGGTGGACGCGCCATTCCACGTCGGTGAAATCCACTACCCGCCGCTCTTCCTTGAGGCGCTGGTAGGCGGCAAGCAGCCCCGCGCCGCAGCGCAGGCCGGCGCGGTTGAAGCGGTAGGCAGCCTGCGCGGCGAGCTGTTCCTTCGCTTCCCGCAGGAGGGAAGAAAGCGCCCGGTGCAGATCGAGAAAACGCGCCGCACCCGCCTCGCCCAGCCGCCCGGCCAGCGCCTTGGTGTATTCCCGCTTGCGGGGCTCGCCTTCCCCGGTCAGGAACACCAGACAGAACGACTCGAAATCGCTTCCCGCCAGGGCCTCGCGCAGCTTTGTGACATTTTTCAGATCGGTGGCGGTGCCGCGCTCCAGCCAGCCGGCGAATTCCTCGGCATCGGCCGCCAAACGGCTATCGGCAAACAGCTCGGCCAGCACGTCCCGCTCCGGCTCCACCGCCAGATCGCGGCGCAATGCCTCTGCGGCGAAGGCCGCCGCATCTTCCGCCCCTTGGGTGTAGGCCCACCATTCGGCGCGCTTGGCGACGAAATCGAGCAGCAGGCTACGGGTGTTGTGCAGGCCGTACTCGGTGAACAGGAAATCCAGCGCCTGGGCGGCTTCCGAGCCGGGGTCGGATTGCAGTTCCTCGGCGAAGAGCTGCCAGGCTTCTTCCAGCAGCGCAGAGGTCTGGTCGAGCAGCCCCCAGTCGCCGCCCGCCCCGCTGTCCAGCGGGGCGCGCTGGAGCAGCTGCAGAAACCAGCCGTGGAAGGTGTTGATGGTGATGCCGGGCTGGGCGGAGAGGAAGATTTCGAACAGGCTGCGGGCGCGGGGCAGCAGGGACTCGATTTCATGCTCCGGAACAGCGCGCTCGCGCAGAAAGGCTCGCACCTCCTCGTCCGGCGCCAGCGCCAGCAGGCGCAGCCAGTCGCGCAGGCGCGCCGCCATTTCCTGCGCCGCCTTGCGGGTGAAGGTGATCGCCAGGATTTCGGACGGCGCCGCCCCGGCCAGCAGCAGGCGCACGATG
>JAIOJM010000121.1 GCA_019911785.1 Sulfuricella sp.
CCACCTGCTCGAACACCCAGAACTGGCGTGCGGTTTCACCACTTACGAGGTGGAAGGGCACGGCCAGGCGGCCGTCTACCGCAGCGTCAACGAGCAGGTGCGCGGCCGGGCGCACCGGGTGAAGATGGAGGTGGTGATGGAGCACGAGGATGCACAGACCCTGATCGCCCATTTCAAGGAATCCCTGCCGAGCCGGGAGATTGCCTACTGGATCGCGCCGATCAATGAATTCGGGAGGTTCGCATGAAAAGCCTTATACCGCTAAGGACGCGAAGGAACGCAAAGGAAATGCTAGGGTTTACCTTGCGCACCTTTGCGTCCTTGGCGGTGAAAAGATTTGTGGTAATGGCACTTATCACCGTTCCCTTGGCACTGCCCGCGGCTGCGGCAGAGATGGTGGCCAATTATCCCGACCTTCCGCCACCGGCAACCGTCGAGGCAGCGCTTAAAAACAGCCCGGATGTGCTGGCCGCCCAGGCCGGTATCAAGGTCGGCGAGGCGGTGCGCCAGCGCCTGCAGGCGGGCGAGCATGAAGTCACCCTGCGTCTGATGGGGCAGCGGCGCAGCATCAATCCCGCCGAGCGTTACCGGGAGTGGGATGTCGGGCTGGAGCGGGCGATCCGCCTGCCCGGCAAGGCCGCGCTCGACGGCAAGATGGGCGATGTCGAGGTGGCGCGGTCGCAAACCCTGTATGGCGATGCGCTGCATGAAACCGGACGCGTCCTGCTGAAGGCCTGGTTCGTCTGGAACAAGGAGCGGGCTCAGGCGCAGCAATGGGCGGAGCAGGTGGAACTGCTGAAGAACCAGGCGGGAATCGTCGCCAAGCGGGTGCGCGCCGGTGATGCGCCGCGGCTGGAAAGCGACCTTGCCGAGGCCGCCGTGGCCCAGGCGGAAAGCGCTCTTTACCAGGCCAGGCTGCGTCAGCAGGTAGCCGCCAATGAACTCGGCCAGCGCTTTCCGGCCATTCCCCTGCCGGCAGCGGTGCCCGCATCGACCCCGGCGCCGCTGCAGCAGGGGCTGGAATACTGGAAGGAGGAAATCCTCAGGCACAACCACGAGCTCAGCGTGGCGCGCAACGAGGCGGCGCTGGGGCGGCTGCACTCGGAGCGTTCGTCCGCCGACAGGCTGCCCGATCCCTCCGTCGGCCTGCGTTTCGGCGGCGAACGCGACGGCGCCGAGCGCATCGTCGGGCTGCAGGTGTCGATGCCCTTTCCCGGCGGGGCGCGCTCGGCCCGGGCGGATGAAGGCAGGGCGCTGGCGGAGATGGCGGCACAGCGCGAGGCGGCCATATTGCGCAAGGTCACGGCCGAGGCGGTCAACAGCTTTGCCGCAGCCCAGGCCGCCTACGGCGGCTGGCAAAGCGCGCAGAGCGCCGCCGACAAGATGCGCGGCAACGCCGAACTGATGGCCCGCGCTTACGCCTTGGGCGAGATGGGCCTGCCGGAAGTACTGACGGCGCGCAGGCAGGCGCTGGAAGCCAACCTCTCCGCCGCCCTGGCGCGCCTGGAGGCGGCCGAAACCCGTTATCGCCTGTTGCTCGATGCGCACCAGCTATGGCCGCTGGATGCTGGCGAAGAGGGTGAGGGACACGCGCACTATTAATTTCATTTCTGAATTTGTAGGAGCGACCTCCAGGTCGCGATCCACCGAATATCGCGACCTGGAGGTCGCTCTACAGGGCGCGTTTCCCTATTGAAATAGAAATGGAATAAGGCGGCGCACCAGGACTTCGATTTCTCCTTTTGTCTTGTTTGCCAGGCGCTACAATGAAGGTATCTGCTCTGTCCTGATACGGTCATTCATGATCAACCCGGAAATGAACAAGCTGGTGGAGGTCCTGCTGGAAGGGGATCACGCTGCGGCGCTGGCCGAGGCCAGGCGGCTGCGCGCCGCGGGCATGGCGCCGGAGCGGATCGTGACGGAAGGGCTGGAAGCGGCGATGCAGCGGCTCGACGACAAGTGCACCGTGGAAAGCTTCAACCTGCTCGAAATCATGCTGGTCGGGCGCGCGGTATCCGCCGTGGTGAACGAGCTCTACCCCGAGGGGGTGCCGCCGGAACAGGGCCACGATACCTTCGTCATCGCCACGCTGGAGGGCGATGTCCACGACCTGGGCAAGAACATCGCCAAGATGGTGCTGATCGGCAAGGGTTACCGGGTGGTCGATCTGGGCAAGGACTGTCCGGTGGAAACCCTGGTGAACGCGGCCGAGCGCGAGCACGCCCATGCCGTGCTGGTGAGCGGCCTGATCACGCCGGTCATTCCGCAGGTGCGCAAGGTCAGGCCCGCGCTGGTCGAGCGCGGCCTGGGCGGCATCAAGGTGGTGGCGGGCGGCGCCGCGCTGAAGCAGTCCTCGGCCGAGGCGCTGAACGTGGATTACGTGGCGGAAACGGCGTTCGACGGGGCGCGCTACCTGGATCGATGGGTGCGGGGGGAAACATGAACAGCCTGGAACGGATCAAGGCCGCGATTGCTTTTGCTCCGGTCGACCGCACGCCTGCCGTGCCGCAACTGTTCGGCCATGCCGCTGCGCTGGCCGGCGTGGCGCTGGGGGATTACCTGCGCGACGGCGGCCTGCTCGCGCGCTGCCAGATCGGGGCCCTGCAACGCTACGGGCACGACATCGTGTTCGCCTTCATGGATTTGTGCGTGGAGACCGAGGCGGTCGGCTCCGTTCTGCAATACCGCGAAAACCAGTACCCGGACGTGGCTTCCTATGTGCTTGCGCCCGCCGGCGACGTGTCGGCGCTGGCCGTGCCCGACCCCGCCGTTGCCGGGCGCATGCCGGAGCTGCTGCGGGCGGCGCGAATCCTGCGCCGCGAGCTGGACGATAAGGTGCTGGTGGCCGGCTGCGTGGCCGGGCCGATGACCCTGGCGACCCAGCTGCTCGGCATCGAAACCGCGCTCTACCTGGCGGCGGACGATCCGATGCGGTTCGAAAAAATCCTCGATTTTTCCGCCGCAGTCGCGATCCGCTACGGCATCGCCCAGATCGAGGCGGGCGTCCATCTGCCCATCGTGTTCGATCCTGCCGCCTCGCCAGCGGTGGTGCCGCCGCAATTCTTCCGCGAGCTGCTGCTGCCCAGGCTGAAGCGGGTTTTCGCCGCCTTCCGGCAGGCAGGGGCGCTGGCCAACTGGCTCAACACCGCCGGGCCGACCGAAACCACCCTGCCCTATTATCCCGAAGCCGGGGTGGATATCGCCAACTTCGACTACTACGTCGAGCCGCAGCGGGCGCGGGAGCTGCTGCCGAATACCTGTCTCGACGGCAACCTGAAGTCGCTGCTGTTCGTCGAGGCGTCGCCGGACGAAGTGGCCGCCGCCGCTTCCTGGCTGGTCTCGGCGTTCGCTGACCGGGGCGGCTTCCTGCTTTCCTCCGGCTGCGAAATCCCGCCCGAGGCGAAGCCGGAAAACATCGCCGCCATGGTGGCGGCATGCCGGGGAGGGTGAGACATGCCGGAGCTGATCCTCGGCATCGACGGCGAGACCCACCGCATTCCTTTCGAACCCGGCACGTCGGTCCGCGACATTCTGGATGCAACGGATTTCCGCGTCCGTTCCGGCTGCCGCGGTATCGGCGCGTGCGGTCTGTGCCGGGTGCGCGTGGCTGGAGGTGAAGCCGGGGAGCCGACGCAGAACGAGCGCCTGCACCTGACCCCGGCGCAGCTTTCCCAGAGCGTGCGGCTGGCCTGCCAGGTCAGTCCGCGCCGCGACATGCAAGTCGAAATCCTCAACCCCGCGCCGCCGTCGAACTGGAAATCGTCGCAGGATACGGCCTTGCTGCACACCCTCCGCGAACAGGCGGAGGAGGGGAGGTGGCTGCCGCCTGGGGTCAGGCATCCGTGCGGCGTGGCGGTGGATCTGGGCACCACGCATCTGTGCCTGTCGCTGTTCGATCTGGCCAGGGGCCGCTGGCTGTCTGACCGCTGGGGGCGTAACCCGCAGCAGAATTTCGGCGCCGACGTCATCACCCGCCTCGCGGCGGCGGCAGAATCGCCCGACTCGGCGCGGGAAATGAGCCGGGTGGTTGTGGCGGCGATCGGCGAGGCGCTGCTCGACATCGCCACGCGCGAGGGCTTCGATCCGCGCCGCATCGTCAATGTCACGGTGGTCGGCAATACGGCGATGCTGGCCCTGCTCTCCGGCCGCAATTTCGGGCTGCTGCTGCAGCCGGATTACTGGACGCGGCCGGTGGATTGCACGCCCCTGGAAACTTCGGGCTGGGTGGCAGAGTGGGAGATCAACTCGGCAGCCGAGATCGACGTGGTCGCCCCGCTGGCCGGGTTCGTCGGCTCCGACCTGCTGGCCGGATTGGTGTCCACGCGCTTTACCGAGGGGACGGCGCCGGCGCTGTTCATCGATTTCGGCACCAATTCCGAAATTGCGCTGTGGAGCGGCGAAGCGCTGTGGGTGACCGCTTCCGCCGGCGGCCCGGCCTTCGAAAGCAGCGGCATCAGCTGCGGCGCGCCGGCGGAAGCCGGTGCGGTGTTCCGGGTGAGGCTGGATGCGGCGGGGGGCGTGGCCTGCCAGATCATCGGCGACGACCATGCTCGGGGGGTGTGCGGGTCGGGTCTGGTGGATCTGGTCGCGTGCCTGCTCGGTTCCGGCAGGTTGACCAGCACCGGCAAGTTCGCCGGCGGCGAAACGGGATACACTTTCAGCGCGGGCGGAACCGAGCTGACCCTGACCAAGGGCGATGTGGACCTGATGCAGCGCGCCAAGGCCGCCGTCGGGGTCGGCATCCGGGCGCTGTGCGGC
>JAIOJM010000122.1 GCA_019911785.1 Sulfuricella sp.
CACCAAGCTGTTCGAGCCGCAGCGCGAAGCACTGGACAAGGCCAAGGGCGTGGAGAAGACGGTCGAACAGGCGAGCCAGGAGCGGGAGGAAGCCGCCGGAAAAGCCCCCGGCTACTAAGCGCCAGATTTCCTTGGCCCGGAAGGGAATAGCCAATGATTCGACTAACCAAATCATTAAACGCCTGGGGAACCCCTGATTTTGAGGATATCCTCAAAGGAGAAATCGAGCAGATGGGTGCCGAACAGCTCCCCTTGCAGCAGGGATTATCGACCAGCAGCTATGCCCTGGATGACAAACTCAAGGTTAGGATCATCGGCGTTTCCGAGGAAGCCCGTTTTATCCGTGCAAAAGTCGGCATTTTTTATACGGGGATTATTGCCGGTTGCAGTTGCGCGGACGACCCCACGCCAGTCGAGGAACAGAATGAGTACTGTGTGGTGCAGCTTGATATCGATAAAACAACGGCCGAGACAACGGTAGTCCTTCTGGTGGAATAAGCCTCGTTTTAGTCTTGGCCCTGAATTCTTTCAACCCGCCTGCGTTAGCTCAAGCAGCCAGTGCAATAACCTGTGTTTTTTGCTCGACGGACTGGATCAAGTCCTGGATCGCATCAACTTCTGCGGCTTCGAAATAGGGTTCGCCGCACTGGGAACACACCCATGCCGGAACCTTGTCCAAAGTCAGGTGGCAACCTTTCCGGTCAATATGAAACGGCGTTGCCCCCTTCTTCATTTCTCCCTGGCAGTGTAGGCATTTCATGATTTTCTCCTCAACTTGAAGCCGCCGTCCCATTCCTGTTCGTCGGGAATATAGGCCGTGATAATGGCCAGATAATCTTCCTTGTAAGCGCAGACTATATGAATCGGGCGGTTGGATTCTCCCCGGCCAAGCACAAGGCAGCTATGGCCCCTGGCATCTTCCGGATAGTCTTCGATGATCTCGCCGTGCTCAATAACCTGCCGGATTTCTCCTGTGCTGATCATGCGTTCCGGTCTGTTCATTTGTCGAAGCGCATGAGGTAGAAAGAGACACCTCATTCTCGAAGCTTCACGAATTCGCAGAAGAATTTCGCCCTTATCTTCCATCGTGGCAGGTTACACTTGGACAGACATCATTTCAACCCGAATTGTTCAATAGAAACAAAATGTCCAGATTTGAACACCCCAATTTTTATTCGCGCAGCCGGCGTACCAGCCGGTGACGTTACTCTGGCATAGACATCCGCTTAGTGACCTGCTCGACGAACGCATCGCAGCACCCCATCACCTCGAGCGACAGGTCTTCATAACTGTCGCCGGTGCAGACAAACCGGGGACCCTCGTCGTGTACCTGACAATGCAGATCCTCGACCCGTTCGGAAACCGACTCCATGATGCTCTTGATGATTTTGGCTTCGTCCGGATTTTCGATCTTGTCCGGATCCACCGCCTTGCCGCCGATTTCAAACGCAAATGCTATGCCACTCACTTTAAAATTCCTTGACGAAAACGATTTAAAAAAAAACTTTGACCGTCATTCTACATGCAACGCGCGTAAAGCGTCATCAGGTGGGGAATCACAGGTGGGGAATCAATAAGCGGAGCGGGTTTGCTGTGGTTTTGTGCGCTTCGCGCACACAAAATCCATCACAACTCGCATCTATTCATAGACTGGGCTCTGCGCTGCATTTTCATTCGGCGCAATAGCGATTATCATACGCGGACTAAATTTTCCCGCTACAGCTCGTAATTCCTCTCCATGAAGACCCGCAGGCAGGCCCCGACCACCTCCACGTCGTAAAACTTGCCTTTCTGCCGCGAAATTTCCTGCAAGGCCGGGAAAACACCGAACCCCGGCCGGTAGGGTCGGTGCGAGGCCATCGCCTCCACCACGTCCGCCACCGTGAGGATGCGCGTCTCGAGCAGAAGCTCGTCGCCTTTCAGCCCGCGCGGATAACCGGAACCGTCCAGCTTTTCGTGGTGCTGCCAGACGATATCCGCCACCGGCCAAGGGAAATCGATCCCCTTGAGTATCTCCCAGCCAGCCTGGGGATGGGTCTTGATGATTTCGAACTCGGCCTCGGTCAGCTTGCCGGGATTGGACAGGATTTCGGCCGGAACGTGAATCTTGCCGATGTCGTGCACCACCCCCGCCATGCGCAGCCCTTCCACACGGCTCTCATCCAGCCCCATTTCTTGAGCGATTGCCACGGCCAGTAGCGCCACCCGGTGCTGATGCCCGGCAGTGTAGGGATCGCGCATTTCCACCGTGGCGGCAATGGCGGTGACCGCATGATCGAGGCTCAGTTCGAGCTTTTCCAGGATGCCCATGCGTTCTGCCCTTGCACGGTGATTGCCGATGCCGAAGGCGAGGTCGTCGGCCAGTTCGGCCAAGAGTTCGAGCATGTCCGGTGCGAACACCTCGGATTCGGCGCTGTAGATGTCGAGAGCGCCGAACGCCTTGCCGTTAAACTGGAGCGGGAAGGCTGCCGCAGCCGCAAAGCCCAGCCGCTTGGCCTGTTCATGCCATGGCGCCCAGAGCGGATCGTTGAGAACGCCCTGGGAGACCGCGATCTTGCCGGTACGGATGGCGGTACCGGTCGGCCCATGTCCATGCTCATTATCCTCCCAGGTGAGGTTCATGGCGGCGATCTCGCTTTGTTCGGTGCCCACCACAGCTACCGGCAGAATGCGTTTCGCCTTGCCCGCTTCGGCGTAACCCACCCAGGCCGCGCTGAAGCCGCCTTCCTCGACCAGCACCCGGCACATCTCGCTGGCAAGTTCAAGTTCATCCGCGGCGTGCACCATCGCCTGGTTGCCCAGGCTGATGGTGCGGTACATGCGGTTGAGGCGGGCGAGATGCAGTTCTGCCTTTCTTTGTTCCGTGATGTCGCTGAGGATGTGCAGGGAGTAGAGCAGCATGCCCTGGTCATCGCGCACCGTGTAACCCTTGGAGAGAAAGAGCTTTGCCCCAACGCTTACCTCCTCCTGAGCGTCGGCGTGGCCTTTTTCGCTCATCGCATCCTTGCATCCAGGCAGCGGCCCGGTGCCCGGCGGAAAGACCTCCCAGTAGGGCTTGCCCAGGGCTTCCGCCTCGGTCACGCCGGCTGCGCGGAAATAGGCGCGGTTGGCCAGCAGCACGCGGAATTGCTCATCGTGGAGAAACACCGGGTCCTCGATGGCGTCAAAAATATAGCGCCAGATTTCGGGGTTCATTGCCAGGCCCTCCGGTTGTTCAGTAGGATTACCCCCCCCCCCCGCGTTTTTGCCATGGCCGTACCTCCCTGGTGTTGTTGATATCCCTCAACTTCCCACTATAGGAAACGGATATGCTATTGGCAAGATTTTTCGGGATTCATGCGATTGATGCGGTGAGGCGAATGCCGAACCGCATCGCCCCGGTCACGCTTCAAGCAGCCGCTTGATCACCGCCCCCGCCAGCATGTAGCCGAACAGCGGCGGCATGTAGCTGATGGTGCCGTTGACCGCGCGCGGACGGCCCGATCCTTCCACCGGCTGGGGCGGCAGCGGCGCGCTGGGTTGCTCGTCGGAAAACACTGTCAGCAGGCCCTGGCGGATGCCGTGGCGCTGCAGGCGCTTCCTCATCTGGCGCGCGAGCGGGCACATTTCGGTCTGGCTGATGTCGGCGAGCTTGATCCGGCTCGGGTCGAGGCGATTGCCCGCCCCCATGCTCGAAACCACCTGCAGGCCGCGCTTCAGGCTTTCCGCCACCAGCGCCACCTTGCACGCCAGCGAATCGATCGCATCCACCACGTAATCGCAGTCACCCGGCACCAGATCGTTGACGTTTTCGGTATTGAGAAACTGCCGGATGACCGTCAGCTGGCATTCAGGATTGATGTCGCGGATGCGCGCCGCCATCAGTTCCGCCTTGGGCTGGCCCACGGTGGAGAGCAATGCCGGCAGCTGGCGGTTGATGTTGGAAGGCGCCACCACGTCGTGGTCGAGCAGGGTCAGCCGGCCGATGCCGGCGCGCGCCAGCGCTTCCGCGCAGTAGGAGCCGACGCCGCCGAGCCCGGCGACGAAGACGTGCCTGGACGCCAGTTTTGCGATACCTTCATCGCCGATCAGGATATGGGTGCGTTCGAATTGGGGTTGCATGAAAAACCTTTATTTAGCCACGGATGTACACGGATGAAACCAGAGATCATGAAATTCCAAAGGAATATCCGTGTACATCCGTGCTAATCCGTGGATGAACTGCTGTTTTCGAATTTATGCGTTTCCAGCGGCTCGACATGGATCGTCACCGCGGTGTTGGGCAAGGTGCGCTCAAGCGCTTCCTCGATCCGGTCGCACAGGGAGTGTGCCTCGTCCACCGTGCTTGCCCCCGGCACCAGCAGGTGAAAATCGATGAAACGGCGCGAACCGGATTTGCGGGTGCGCAGGTCGTGAAAGGAGGTGCCATTGGGCAAGAGCTTGCCGATCTCCGCCTCGATCTGCCCTACTTCGTCAGCCGGCAGGGCGGCGTCCATCAGCCCGCTCCAGGAACGCTGCAGCAGATGGAACCCGGTGAAGATGATGTGCAGCCCCACCGCCACCGCCATCAGCGGATCGAGGATCTGCCACGAGGGCGGCGCGAACATCACCACGCCCAGGCCCGCCACAACCCCTACCGAGGTCCAGACGTCGGTCATCAGGTGTTTGGCATCGGCTTCCAGGGTGATGCTGTCGTACTGGGTTCCCACCTTGAGCATGGCCCGTGCCGCGGCGAAATTGAGTGCCGCCGCCAGCAGCGAAACCATCAGGCCTGGGCCGAGGTTTTCCAGCGCAACAGGATGCAGGAAGCGCCCCGCCGCCGCATAGATGATGGATACCGCCGCCACCAGGATCAGCGCGCCTTCGGCGCCGCTGGAAAAGTATTCCGCCTTGTCGTGACCGTAGGCGTGGTCGACATCCGCAGGGCGGGAAGCAATGATCAGCGCTGCCAGGGCAATCAGGCCCGCGGCGAGGTTGACCAGCGATTCGACGGCGTCGGAGAGCAGGCTCACCGAACCGGTGAGGAAATAGGCGCCGAATTTCAGCGCCATCGTCGCGATCGAGGTCACGATCGACAGGTAAGCCATGCGCTGAGTTGCGTGATTCCTCATGCAAGTCCTTTCAGGATCGCCCTGGCATTGGCCGTGGTCGCCGCAACCACCTCGGCGACTGTCAGCCCGCGCAATTCAGCCAGGGTCTCGGCGATGCGCGGCAGGTATTCCGGGCTGTTGCGCGCCTTGCCGATGAACGCCGGCGGAATGTCCGGCGCATCGGTTTCGAGCACGAGGCTGTCCAGCGGCAGGGTGGCGGCAAGCTCGCGCAGCTTGGTGGCGCGGTCGTAAGTCATGGCGCCGCCGAAGCCGAGCTTGAAGCCCAGTTTGATGAACTCCTCCGCCTGCTGGCGGCTGCCGCTGAAGGCATGGGCGATGCCGCCTTTCACCTTGGCAAGGCGCAGGAATTTCAGCACCGTATCCTGCGCCCGGCGGATGTGCAGCAGCACCGGCAGGTCGAACTCGCGGGCGATTTTCAGCTGCTCGGCAAAATAGAATTCCTGGCGCTCGCGGTCGTAATCCGGCACGAAAAAATCCAGGCCGATTTCGCCGATGGCGACCGGGCGGTGCAGAACGATCATCTCGCGCAGCGCCGTCAGATCTTCGGGCTGGGCCCGATCCACATACATCGGGTGTATTCCCAGCGCCGGGACGCAGCCGGGGTAGCGCTTGCAAGTCGCCAGCAGCGCGGCGAAGCCGGCCCGCTCCACGCCGGGAACCACGATGACCCCGACCCCCGCCGCGCGAGCGCGCGCCGCCACTTCGTCGCGGTCGGCGTCGAATTCGGCGGCATCGAGGTGGCAGTGGGTGTCGATCAGCATGGCTCTATTCTACCTAAGCCGGCAGAGCCGGAACCAAAATTGAGTGATTTCCAGGTTAACAGGCCATTAGGCAAGCATTTTCAAAATCTCCCGCACCGGCTTGGGCAGCGCCGCCCCCAGCGCATCGGCCGGGGTAAGCCACCGCCCGCCCGGCTCGCGCGCGCCCGGCTGCGAACCTCCCTCACCCCAACCCTCTCCCGCTTGCGGGAGAGGGGGCAATGGTGAAGGGCGCTTGTTTTGATCTGCCGTCACCTCGAACAGCCGCGGCACGATGCGCAGGCGGAAATGGGTGAAGGCATGCTGCCGCTCGGGCAGCGGCTTGCCCTCCCTGCCAGCCATGCCGAGGCGGGCAAGCGCGTCCGCCTCCAGGACCGGCGCTTCGGGCAGGCTCCACATGCCGCCCCAGATGCCGGTGGGCGGCCGCTTTTCCAGGTACACCTCGCCCTGGCGCAGCAGGATCAGCATGGCGGTTTCCTTCTGCGGCAGCGGCTTGCGCGGTTTGGGCTCGGGCAGCTCCGCCACCCGCTTTTCATTGTAGGCGACGCAGCCGGAACCCAGGGGGCAGGCGGCGCAGGACGGCTTGCGGGTGCACACCGTGGCGCCCAGGTCCATCAGCGCCTGGGTATAGGTTTCGATGCCGGATTCGGGCAGAAGCGCCTCGGCCTGTTGCCACAGGCGGTTTTCCACCGCCTTGGCGCCGGGATAGCCGGCGATGCCGAAGCAGCGCGCCAGCACGCGCTTGACGTTGCCATCCAGGATCGCGCGGCGCTGGCCGAAGGAAAAAGCCAGGATGGCGGCAGCGGTGGAGCGGCCGATGCCGGGCAGCGCCACGACCCACTCGGGATCGGACGGAAAAACGCCGCCATGCTGTGCCACCACCAGCTGCGCGGCACGGTGCAGGTTGCGTCCGCGCGCGTAGTAGCCGAGTCCGCTCCAGTGGGCGAGTACCTCGTCCTGAGACGCGGCGGCGAGGGCGGCAATATCGGGAAAGCGCGCGATGAAGCGCTGGTAATAGGGGATGACGCTGGCGACTTGGGTCTGCTGCAGCATGATTTCCGACAGCCACAC
Source organism: Sulfuricella sp. (assembly GCA_019911785.1). The sequence continues at coordinate 6,920 of JAIOJM010000122.1, forward strand.
CGCGTAGGGATCGCGAGTCTGCTGCCAAGGCAGGTCGTGCCGGCCATGATGTTTCTGCCACTCGATTAGGAGCCGGGCGAAGTTTTTCATTCTGGAAATGAGCTATTGAACCGCGGAGCTCGCGGAGGGGTTCAGGTTGCCGCCGCCCGCCTTGACGTTGAGCTTGATGTTGGAGGACTTGATGTTGGCGACCTTGAGCGTGCCGATGCGGAGCTGGCCATTGGCGTTGAGGTTTTTCAGGAAGCCGAAATCCAGCGGCTTTTCGGGCTGCTTCGCTTCGGGTTTGGCGGACGACAAATAGCGGTCGACATCCAGCCGGTCGATGGCGATGTCGAAATCATAGGCCGGCGCATCGAAATGGCTGATGCCGAGCCTGGCCTTGAGCGGACTGTCGTCGATCTTGCCGGCCAGTTCCAGATGCGCATCCTGTTTGGCGAGGTCGAGCCGGGCCGCGCCGCCCAGGTTGATGTCGAGCGCCCCGGGCATGGCCGGACCGCTGAGATTGAGGCTGGCGACGAGTTTGTCCAGGCTGAACTGGCGCGTATCCAGGTTGGCGCTGAACGGGCTGGCGATCCGGCTCTTGATGGTGTTGTCGCCCTGCTTGCCGCTGACGTCCAGAGTGAAGCTCTCGGCTCGAACGGCGCTGCCTTTGCCGGTCAGCGCGGGGACGCTCAGCACCAGATCCAGGTTGCCCCTGGGCTGCATCAGCTTCGCCGTCAGATCGATATGACCGGCGAAACGCTCGGGCTCCAGTTCGAATTTCGGCGAGGCCAGGCGGATGTCCAGACTATCGGCGCCGTACTTTCCGGCCAGGGAAACCGTCAGCTTGTCGAGTGTGATAGCCTTGGCCTCGGTATCAAACAGCAGGCCGCTCGCCAGTGCCACCTGGGCATCGATCTTCGGGTTGTCGCCCTGCAAGGTGAATTTGAGCTCGACCTTGCCGGGCTGGTTGTTGGCCAGGCGCCCGGATTCAAATTCCATGCCGGAAATATCCAGTTTCCGCCCGCCCATCTGGTCGTCGAAAGCAAGCGCGGCGCGGGTGACGCTGACCCCTTCGATGTCGAACTTGAACTGCTCCGACTCCTCCTTCTTCAAAAGGTCGTCGATGTTGGTGCTGCCGTCGGGATAGCGCACCAGCCTGCCCCGGATGCCGTCTATCCGGATGCGATCCACCACCAGTTGCTTCTTCAGCAGCGGCAACAACGCGAGGGAAGCGCGGGCGCTGTCGACGGCGGCGAACTCCTTGTCGCTGCCGTGCTCGCTCAGGGCAAGCCTGCCGAGATCGGCGCCGATGCGGGGGAAAAAGGTCAGCTTGATGTCGCCTTCGAGCTTCAGGGTGCGCTGCTTCTTTTCCTGCACCAGCTTGACGATCAGCGGCTTGTAATCGTTAGGGTCGAAGGTGGCGGCGACCAGTGCGACAAGGGCAAGAAATACGACGAGAATGATGCCGACGGAGATCAGTCCGTATTTCAGGGTCTTGTTCATTGGCATAATCCCGGGGTGGGAATGAAGACTGGAGCGGGTGAAGGGAATCGAACCCTCGTATGCAGCTTGGGAAGCTGCCGTTCTGCCATTGAACTACACCCGCAGGAAGGCGGATTTTACGATGGTTCCACGCATTACTCAACTGCTTGCGGTTTTTTTCCGGAAACTTCCGTTCTACCATTGGGCCGCGCCCGCATGGTAGAATTCACTTCCATTTTTATTTCGCGGCAATAAGGCGATGCAGCTAACGGTCAACGGCGCACCTCATTCCTTTGAGCAGAATCCGAACCTCTCCCAATTGCTGGAAACCCTGAATCTCGCCGGAAAACGTCTGGCGGTGGAAAGGAACGGCGAAATCGTGCCGCGCAGCCAGTTCGCCGACACGCTGCTGGCCGATGGGGACCAACTGGAAATCGTCGTCGCCGTAGGCGGCGGCTAATATTCATGAGAAGTGCGGCTAAAAACCCATCACCCATCACAGGTTAAAGACATGGACGAACTCATCATCGCAGGCAAATCCTACTCCTCCCGGCTGCTGATCGGCACCGGCAAGTACAAGGATTTCGACGAAACCCGCCGCGCCGTCGAGGAAAGCGGCGCGCAGATCGTGACAGTGGCGATCCGCCGCACCAACATCGGCCAGACCGCCGGCGAGCCGAGCCTGCTCGATGCGCTGCCGCCCTCGAAATACACCTACCTGCCCAACACCGCCGGCTGCTACAGCGCCGACGACGCCATCCGCACCCTGCGCCTGGCGCGCGAGCTGCTGGACGGCCACGACCTGGTCAAGCTCGAAGTGCTGGGCGACCCGAAGACGCTCTACCCGAACATGATGGAAACCCTCAAGGCGGCGGAAATCCTGGTCAAGGAAGGCTTCAAGGTGATGGTCTACACCTCCGACGACCCGATCATCGCGAAGCAACTGGAAGAAATCGGCTGCGTCGCGGTGATGCCGCTGGCCTCGCTGATCGGCTCCGGCATGGGCATCCTCAACCCGTGGAACCTGCAGATCATCATCGACAACGCCAAAGTGCCGGTAATCGTCGATGCCGGCGTGGGCACGGCATCGGATGCCGCTATCGCCATGGAACTGGGCTGCGACGGGGTGCTGATGAACACCGCCATCGCCGGCGCCGGCAACCCGGTGCTGATGGCCTCGGCCATGAAGAAGGCAGTGCAGGCCGGGCGCGAAGCCTTCCTCGCCGGCCGCATGCCGAAGAAGCTCTATTCCGCCAGCCCTAGCTCGCCCACGACGGGATTGATTGGCAAATAATCTCACCGCAAAGGACGCAAAGGTACGCGAAGGAAAAACGTTTTACCTTGCGATCCTTTGCGTCCTTCGCGGTGAAAAATAAATGAATACTTTATCCCATCGTCCAATCAGAAGCTTCGTCCTGCGCCAGGGGCGCATGTCCAATGCCCAGACGCGGGCGCTGGAAACCCTGCTGCCGCGCTGGGGCATCCCCTACCGGGAAACCCTGCTCGACCTTGACGGCGCCTTTGGCCGCAGCGCGCCGAAGATCCTCGAAATCGGCTTCGGCATGGGGGATTCCACTGCGGCCATCGCCGCCGCCCATCCCCAGAACGACTATCTCGGCATCGAGGTTCACGGCCCCGGCGTCGGCAGCCTGCTCAACCAGATCGAAGCCCTGGGCCTGACCAACCTGCGCGTCATCCAGCACGACGCGGTGGAAGTGCTCAAGCACATGATCGCCCCGGCCAGCCTGGATGGTGTGCACATTTTCTTCCCCGATCCCTGGCACAAGAAAAAACACCACAAACGCCGCCTGATTCAGCCGGAACTGGTCGCGCTGCTGTGCGAAAAACTTAAAGACGGCGGCTATCTCCACGCCGCCACCGACTGGCAGGAATACGCCGAGCACATCCTCGCCGTGCTCTCAGCCGAACCCAGGCTTGCCAATACCGCTACGGGTTACGCCCCCAAACCGGACTACCGGCCGCTGACCAAATTCGAGCAGCGCGGCATCAAACTCGGCCATGGGGTATGGGACATCGTGTTCCGTAAAGTCTAGGTGGATCGCCGTCGCAGCCGGTTATGACTGTGTAAAACCGAACTCGCCTTCCCAAATTCCGTCCCGGCAATCGATTTTCAGCCAATGGGGCACGAAGGCGGCGGGATTGACGATAGGAAAGTCGGTCAGCGACGCCTCACCGTTTTCGCCTTCGACCTTGCAGGCCTTGGTCATGACCGGCCGGAACGCAACGCCCAGGCGATCGTTCACCGGCACAAATTCGCGGCTATGCGCCTTATCGTTGAAGCGCACTTTTTTGCGGATCAGGCAGCTGAAATACAGCTCCATTTCCACCGCAAGCGGCTTGGCCAAGTCAGCCAGAGCACGTTCCGCCGCTCTGCTGCATTCGACGCGGACAGGCTTGTTCAGTATCTTCACGGTTGCTTGCATATCGCACTCCCTCAGCGAAATCTATCGATGACCATTACCTCTTCCCTGGGCAACTGCCCGCCCCTCGGCCACGGATCCTTTATCCCTTTACCGATGGCAACGAACATGGTGATCACATGATCCTGCGGCAAGTTGATGAGCTTCCCCACCGCGTCGAAGTCGAAGCCGTCCATCGGGCATGAGTCGTAACCCATTTCCTTCGCCGCCAGCATCAGCGCCATAGCCGCGATCCCGCACGAGCGCATGGCCTCGTCGCGCTGCACCTGCTCTCTGCCGGCATAATACTGGCCGATGGCGGGCACGATAAAATCCTGCACCGGCTGCGGCGCGTTCCTCCAATACCGCCCCGGCTCCTTATCCCACGCCTTGAGGTCTGCGCACAACACGACCAGCAACGAGGCATCAGTGACCTGCGCCTGGTCCCACGCGGCCTGCCTGATTTCCTTGCGCAACGCCGGGTCGCTCACCAGCACGAAGCGCCAGTTCTGGAGATTCCAGGCGGTGGGGGAAAGCAGGGCGAGCCCCATCAGCTTCTCGATCTCCGCCTCGCTCATGCGGTGATCCGGGTCGAACACCTTGACCGAACGGCGCGACGCTATCGCTTCTGCAACATTCATGATGCCTCCTGTATTAACCCAGATTGTCCATATAGAGCCAAAACACCGTTGTGGGAGCGGCGCCAGCCCTCCCCTCAATCCCCTCCCGCAAGCGGGAGGGGAGACGATC
>JAIOJM010000123.1 GCA_019911785.1 Sulfuricella sp.
TTCGCCGCATTCATCACCGATGTCGGCGGCGCCACTTCGCACACCGCGATTGTTGCCCGCAGCCTGAACATCCCCTCGATCGTGGCGCTGCACCACGCACGCCAGCTGATCCGCGAAAACGAGCTGTTGATCGTGGATGGCCAGCAGGGCGTGGTGATCGTCAACCCGGACAAGCAGATCCTGGCCGAATACAAGCTGCGCCAGAGCCAGTGGGAGATCGAGAAGCAGAAACTCAAGCGCCTCAAATCCACTGCCGCCACCACCCTGGACGGCACGGCGGTGGAACTGTACGCCAACATAGAATTGCCGCAGGATATTCCGCAGGTAAAGGCGTCCGGCGCCACCGGGATCGGTTTATTCCGCAGCGAATTCCTGTTCCTCAACCGCGACGATTTGCCGGACGAGGAGGAGCAGTTTGCCGCCTACCGCAAGGTGGCGCAGGACATGAAGGGGCTGCCGGTGACCATCCGCACCCTGGACCTGGGCGCGGACAAGCAGCTCAGGTTCGCCGACCGCAGCGGCGACAACCCCGCCCTGGGTCTGCGCGCCATCCGTCTGTGCCTGGCCGAGCCGCAGATGTTCCATACCCAGTTGCGGGCGATCCTGCGCGCCTCCCATTACGGCAAGGTTTACCTTCTGATTCCGATGCTGTGCAGCCTTTCCGAGCTGCGCCAGACCCTGCACCTGATCGGCCACGCCAAGCAGGAGCTGGCGGCGGAAGGGGTGCCCTTCGACACCCGCATCCCGGTCGGCGGCATGATCGAAATTCCCGCGGCGGCGCTGGCGGTGCAGGCCTTCGCCAAGCATCTGGATTTCCTTTCCATCGGCACCAATGACCTGATCCAGTACACCCTGGCGATCGACCGTACCGACGATACCGTGGCGCACCTCTATGATCCTCTCCACCCGGCAGTGCTGCAGTTGGTCGCCATGACCATTGCCGCCGCCGACAAGGCCGGTATTCCGGTTTCGGTGTGCGGCGAAATGGCGGGCGATGCCAGCCTCACCCGCCTGCTGCTCGGGTTGGGGCTGCGTCAGTTCTCCATGCACCCGGCTCACCTGCTCACGGTCAAGCAACAGATCCTCAAATCCGACCTGCCTTACATCACCAGCGTGGCGCAGAAAATGCTCAAGACGCACGAACCGGAGAAGCTGCACCAGTTGCTGGCGCGCCTGAACGCTTAAATGCCCGAAATCACGTTATAATTTCCGCCATGCACCCGCAACCCAACTCCGTCGGCATCGTCACGCCGCAGACCGCACACTTCGATACGCCGATCACCCTGAAAAGCGGCGCGACGCTGGACCGCTACGACCTGGTTTACGAAACCTATGGCACGCTGAATGCGGACAAATCCAACGCCATCCTGGTTTGCCACGCTCTTTCCGGCAACCACCATGTCGCCGGCTTCCATTCCGAACAGGAGAAGCGGCCGGGCTGGTGGGACAACATGATCGGCCCCGGCAAGCCGGTCGACACCGAGCGCTTTTTCGTCATCGGCCTCAACAACCTGGGCGGCTGTCACGGTTCGACCGGCCCCGCCAGCCTCAACCCGAAAACCGGCAAGCCTTACGGCAAGGCCTTCCCGTTCGTGACGGTGGAGGACTGGGTGGAAACCCAGGCACGGCTGGCCGACCGGCTCGGCATCGAGACCTTCGCCGCGGTGATGGGCGGCAGCCTGGGCGGGATGCAGGCGCTGTCCTGGACCGTCCTGCACCCGCAGCGCGTGCGCCATGCCCTGGTGATCGCCGCCGCGCCGGGGCTGACCGCGCAGAACATCGCCTTCAACGACGTGGCGCGCCAGGCCATCCTGACCGACCCGGACTTCCATGGCGGCGACTTCTACGCCCACGGCGTGGTGCCCCGGCGCGGCCTGCGGCTGGCCCGCATGCTCGGCCACATCACCTATCTGTCGGACGACGTGATGGGCGAGAAATTCGGCCGCATCCTGAAGAACGACGTATTCCAGTTCGGCTACGGCGTGGAGTTCGAGGTCGAATCCTACCTGCGCTACCAGGGCGACAAGTTCGCCGACAGCTTCGACGCCAATACCTATCTGCTGATGACCAAGGCGCTCGACTACTTCGATCCCACCCATCATCACCGCGTCGGCCTGAGCGCGGCGTTGCAGCCCGCCCAGGCCGATTTCCTGGTGCTGTCCTTTACCAGCGATTGGCGTTTTGCGCCGGGCCGCTCGCGCGAGATCGTCAAGGCGCTGCTGGACAACGACCGCCGCGTTAGCTACGCGGAAATCACCGCGGCGCACGGCCACGATGCCTTCCTCATGCCCGACCCGCACTACCACGCCCTGGTGCGCGCTTACATGAGTAATGTTTCCCTCTCTCCGGGTCATCTCCCAAGGGGCTGCCCTCACCTCAATCCTCTCCCGCCTGCGGGAGAGGAGGCAAACGTGAAGGGCGCTTGATATGATTGCAAGAGCCGATTTCGCTGCCATCGCGCGCTGGGTTGAGCCGAATGCCAAGGTGCTCGATCTGGGCTGCGGCGACGGCAGCCTGCTGAAATACCTCAAGGAAGCCCGCAACGCGCACGGCTACGGTATCGAGATCGCCGATGCCAACATCCTCGCCTGTGTCGAAAAAAACGTCAACGTGATCCAGATGGACCTGGAGGCGGGGCTGTCCGGATTCGAGCCGCAGTCGTTCGACTTCGTGATTCTGTCGCAGACCTTGCAGGCGATGCGCAACATCGAACTGGTGGTGAAGGAAATCCTGCGCGTCGGCAAGCACGGCATCGTCACCATTCCCAACTTCGGTTACTGGCGCCACCGTTTTCAGGTGCTGCAAGGGCGCATGCCGGTGTCGCGCGACCTGCCCTACCAGTGGTACGACACGCCCAACATCCACCTCTGCACCTTCGTCGATTTCGAGGTGTTCTGCCGCGACCATGGCGTGCGCATCCTCGAGCGCCATGTCATGTGCGATGGCGAGGACGTGAGTTTGCTGCCGAACCTGCTGGGGAATTTAGCGGTATATCGGTTTGAGAAAGCAGGGGTCAGGGGCTAGGGATCAGGGAAAACGCGGGCAAAGCCCGCACAAATCCTGGCCCCTGATCCCTAGCCCCTAGCCCCTAGCCCCTAGCTTATAGCCAGCCGGTACAAGCCGAGTACGCCGAAGCCTGCCACCAGAAGCCCGGCGGTGAGGCGCACCCCCCTGTGCTGCATGAAGCTTTTGAGCTGCCGGGCGAAATAGCCCATCGCCAGCAGGTTGGGCAACGTGCCCAGGCCGAAGGCGAGCATGATCATCCCGCCGTAAGCGGCACTGCCGCTGGCCATCGCGGCCACCAGCACGCTGTAGACCAGGCCGCAGGGCACCCAGCCCCACAGTGCTCCCAGGGCGAAAGCCTGCGGCACCGAACGCACCGGCAGGAGCTTTTTCGAGTAAGGCTGCAGGCGCTGCCAGATGACGCCGCCGAGGCGCTCAAGCTGCACCACCGCGTGGGAAAGTCCGGCCAGATACAGGCCCAGGAAAACCAGGAGCAGGTTGGCAATCAGGTACAGGGCCTGTTTGACCGGCAGCATGTCGCTCAGCATCATGCTGCTCGCCCCGGCCGCGCCCACCAGCACTCCCGCCGCGCCGTAGCTGGCGATGCGGCCCAGGTTGTAGGCCAGATGGAAACGCCACTGCGGCACGTTGGCCGGCATTTGCAGGCTCAACGCGCCGACGATGCCGCCGCACATGCCGACGCAGTGGGTGCCGCCGAGCAGGCCGACCAGCAGCGCCGAGATCAGGCTGACTTCAGGCATGGTTTTTTGGGGTGTAAATAGGACATGGCCGGCCATTTTGACACAGCCGGCCCTGCCCCACCAAGTTATGTAGTTGCGTAGGTTGGGTACCCCGTGCCCGACAAACCCAAAATCACCATGCCCCCATCATTCGTCGGGCACGGGGTGCCCGACCTACATGCCGCTATTTCTGCCGTGCCTTTTCAGGTAAGGTAGCGTCTCCGATTATTGTTATTCCCGTATGTCTGAAAACACCTCTCTGTGGCGGGCGATCTTCACCCGCAAAATGCTCATCTGCGTTTTCACCGGCTTCAGTTCCGGCCTGCCGCTGTACTTCCTGATCAGTCTGGTGCCCGCGTGGCTGCGCTCCGAGCAGGTCGACCTCAAGGTGATCGGCCTGTTCGCGCTGATCCAGCTGCCCTATATCTGGAAGTTCCTCTGGTCGCCGCTGCTCGATCACTTTGCCTGGCCGAAGCTGGGCCGGCGGCGGGGATGGATGCTGTTTACCCAGATCGCGCTGCTGCTTTCGGTGCCGCTGTTCGGCTGGCTGGAGCCGAAGCTGGACCTTTGGAGCATCGCCTACCTGGCCCTGGCGGTCGCCTTCTTTTCCGCCACGCAGGACGTCGTGCTCGATGCCTTCCGGCGGGAAATCCTGTTTGACGTCGAACTCGGGCTGGGCAACTCCATCCACGTCAACGCCTACCGCCTCGCCGGCCTGGTGCCGGGCTCGCTGTCCCTGATCCTGGCCGACCATCTGCCGTGGAGCAGCGTGTTCCTGATCACCGCCCTGTTCATGCTGCCCGGCGTCGTCATGACGCTGATGGTGGCCGAGCCCGACCTGGTCAAGTCCGGCCCGAGAACGCTGCGGGCGGCGGTAGTCGAGCCGTTCCGCGAATTCATCAACCGCCAGGGCTGGCGCGAGGCGCTCTTGATCCTCGGCTTCATCTTCCTCTACAAGCTCGGCGACAGCATGGCCACCGCCCTGGCGACGCCGTTCTACCTCGACATGGGATTCACCAAGACCGACATCGGCCTGATCGCCAAGCACGCCGGCCTGTGG
>JAIOJM010000011.1 GCA_019911785.1 Sulfuricella sp.
AAGCACGGCGAGGATGTGCTCGGCGTATTCCTGCCAGTCGGTGGCGGCGTGGAGATAACCGCCATCTTTAAGTTTTTCGCATAGCAGCGCGACCAGGTCCGGCTGGATCAGGCGGCGTTTGTGGTGTTTTTTCTTGTGCCATGGATCGGGGAAGAAAATGTGCACGCCATCGAGGCTGGCCGGGGCGATCATGTGCTTGAGCACCTCCACCGCGTCGTGCTGGATGACGCGCAGGTTGGTCAGGCCCAGGGCTTCGATCTGGTTGAGCAGGCTGCCGACGCCGGGGCCGTGAACCTCGATGCCGAGATAGTCGTTCTGGGGATGGGCGGCGGCGACGGCCGCAGTGGAATCCCCCATGCCGAAGCCGATTTCGAGTATCTTCGGCGCGCTGCGGCCAAAGGCGGCGTCAAGGTCGAGCAGGGTTTCCCGATAGGGGATGCCCCAGTGCGGCAGCAGGGTTTCCAGCGCCCGCGTCTGGGCATTGGACATGCGGCCCTGGCGCAGGACGAAGCTTCTGATTGGACGATGGTTCATGTCAAAGACTTTGCCACGGATTAACACTGATGTTCACGGATAAACCCATCGTCATCGGTGTAAATCTGTGTTAATCCGTGGATAAAAAGTTTCAGGAAATCAGGCCGGTAGTGGGAGAGCTCGGGCTGGCGGAATAGAGCTTCTTCGGCATGCGGCCGGCGAGAAAGGCTTCGCGCCCGGCCTGTACGGCCTTTTTCATGGCCGAGGCCATCAGCACCGGGTTGCCGGCGCCGGCGATGGCGGTGTTCATCAGCACCCCGTCGCAGCCCAGTTCCATGGCGATGGCGGCATCCGATGCCGTGCCCACGCCGGCATCGACGATCACCGGCACCTTGGCGTTGTCGATGATGATCTGCAGGTTCCACGGGTTGAGGATGCCCATGCCGGAGCCGATCAGCGAGGCCAGCGGCATCACCGCGACGCAGCCGATTTCTTCCAGCTGTTTGGCGATGATCGGATCGTCGGAGGTGTAGACCATCACCTTGAAGCCTTCCTTGACCAGGACTTCCGCCGCCTTGAGGGTTTCCATCATGTTCGGGTAGAGCGTTTTCGGATCGCCCAGCACTTCGAGCTTGACCAGGTCGTGGCCGTCCAGCAGTTCGCGCGCCAGGCGCAGGGTGCGGATGGCATCGTCGGCGCTGTAGCAGCCGGCGGTGTTGGGCAGGTAGGTGTATTTCGAGGGCGGCAGCGCATCGAGCAGGCTCGGCTCGCCGGCGGTCTGGCCGATGTTGGTGCGGCGGATCGCCACCGTCACGATCTGCGCGCCGCTTTCCTCGACGGCGCGGCGGGTTTCGTCGAAATCCTTGTACTTGCCGGTGCCGATCAGCAGCCGGGAGGAGTAGGGTTTGCCTGCGATGATGAGTTCGTCCATGTCTTTAAACCAGTGAGGGGTGAAGAGTGAGGGGTGAGGAGTGCCGGGTTTTTCGCCTCACTCCTCACTCCTTACGCCTCACGAATATCAGCCTCCACCAACCGCGACGACGATTTCCAGTTGGTCCCCATCGGCCAGCAGCGTGTCGGCGAACTGGCTGCGCGGCACGATTTCGCCGTTCCTTTCCACCGCCAGACGTTTTCCGGTGAGGTTCAGGGTTTCCAGCAGTTGGGAGAGGTTCGGATTCTGCTCAAAGGAATGAGGTGCGCCGTTGACCGTTAGCTGCATCGCCTTATTGCCGCAAAATAAAATGGGAGTGAATTCTACCATGCGGGCGTAGCCCAATGGTAGAACGGAAGCTTCCGGAAAAATCCACCAGCAGTTGAGTCATGCGTGGAACCATCGTAGAATCTGCCCTCCTGCGGGTGTAGTTCACTGGCAGAACGGCAGCTTCCCAAGCTGCATACGAGGGTTCGATTCCCTTCACCCGCTCCAGTCTTCATTCCCACCTCGGGATTATGCCAATGAACAAGACTCTGAAATATGGACTGATTTCCGTCGGCGCCATTCTCGTCGCATTCCTTGCCCTTGTCGCACTGGTCGCCGCCACCTTCAACCCGAACGATTACAAGCCGCTGATCGTCAAGCTGGTGCAGGAAAAGAAGCAGCGTACCCTGAAGCTCGAAGGCGACATCAAGCTGACCTTTTTCCCCCGTATCGGCGCCGATCTCGGCAAGCTTGCCTTGAGCGAGCACGGCAGCGACAAGGAGTTCGCCGCCGTCGACAGCGCCCGCGTTTCCCTCGCGTTGTTGCCGCTGCTGAAGAAGCAACTGGTGGTGGATCGCATCCGGATAGACGGCATCCGGGGCAGGCTGGTGCGCTATCCCGACGGCAGCACCAGCATCGACGACCTTTTGAAGAAGGAGGAGAAGTCGGAGCAGTTCAAGTTCGACATCGAAGGCGTCAGCGTCACCCGCGCCGCGCTTGCGTTCGACGACCAGATGGGCGGGCGGAAACTGGATATTTCCGGTCTGGAATTTGAATCCGGGCGTCTGGCCAACAAACAGCCCGGCAAGGTCGAGCTTAAATTCACCTTGCAGGGCGACAAACCGAAAATCGACGCTCAGGTGGCACTGGCCAGCGGCTTGCTGTTCGATACTGAGGCCAAGGCTATTACACTCGACAAGCTGGCGTTTTCCCTGGCTGGAAAGTACGGTGCCGACGGCTTGGACATCCGCCTGACCTCGCCGAAATTCGAGCTGGAGCCCGAGCGTTTCGCCGGCAAGCTGGATATGACGGCGAAGCTGATGCAGGCCAAGGGTAACCTGGATCTGGTGCTGAGCGTCCCCGCGCTGACCGGCAAAGGCAGCGCCGTTCGAGCCGATAATTTCACTCTGGACGTCAGCGGCAAGCAGGGCGACAACACCTTCAAGAGCCGGATCGCCAGCCCGTTTAGCGCCAACCTGGATACGCGCCAGTTCAGCCTGGACAAGCTCGTCGCCAGCCTCAATCTCAGCGGCCCGGCCATGCCCAGGGCGCTCGACATCAACCTGGGTGGTGCTGCCCGGCTCGACCTCGCCAAACAGGATGCGCATCTGGACCTGGCCGGCAAACTCGACGACAGCCCGCTCAAGGCCAGGCTCGGCATCAGCCATTTCGATGCGCCGGCCTATGATTTCGATATCGCCATCGAGCAGCTGGATGTCGACCGCTATTTGTCGCCCGCCAAACCCGAGGCGAAGCAGCCCGAAAAGCCGCTGGATTTCGGCTTCCTGAAAAACCTCAACGCCAGCGGCCAGCTCAGCATCGGCGCGCTCAAGGTCGCCAACATCAAGTCCTCCAACATCAAGCTCAACCTCAAGGCAGGCGGCGGCAATCTGAACGTCGCGCCGATTTCGGCGAATTTCTACCAGGGGACGTTGAATGGCGCGATCTCCCTGCATGGCGCCGGAACGCCCCGCGTGGCGCTGAAGCAGAATCTGGCCGGGGTCAGCGTCGGCCCGATGCTGAAGGACGCGGCCAATGTCGACATGCTGGAAGGGCGCGGCAGCGTGGCCCTCGACGTCAACGCCCAGGGCGCCACCGTCAGCGCCATGAAGAAAGCGCTGCAGGGCAGTGCCGCGCTCAACCTGCACGACGGCGCGCTGAAAGGCATCAACATCGCCGGCGCAATCCGCAGCGCCAAGGCCAAGTTCGGCTCGCTTCAGGGGGAAACCACCCAGGCCGCCAATGCAGCCGACAGGACCGATTTTTCCGAGTTGAAAGCCAGTTTCCAGATTAACAATGGCGTCGCCCACAACGAGGACCTTTCCGCCAAATCACCGCTGCTGCGCCTAACCGGCAATGGCGACGTGAATATCGGCGAGAGCTCGATGAATTATCTCGCCAAGGCCACGGTGGTCGCTTCCCTAGAGGGCCAGGGCGGTAAGGAGCTGTCCGCGCTCAAGGGCATGACCGTGCCGGTGCGCATAACCGGGCCGTTTGCCGGGCTGAAATACAGCCTGGATTTCAACGCCATGGCCTCCGAGGCGGTGAAGCAGAAGGTCGAGCAGAAAAAAGAGGAAATCAAATCGCGCCTCGGCGAAGAGCTGAAGGGCGGCCTGAAAGGGCTGTTCAAGTAAGTAAAAATCCATGAACATTATGAGCTTAATTGAACCGCAGAGGCGCAGAGACGCAGAGATTTTGATTTTCTCTGCGCCTCTGCGCCTCTGCGGTTAGGAAATTGCCGTTTTCAGGATGAAGGATTTTTCACGGCGCCTGATCGAGTGGCAGAAGCAGCATGGCCGGCACGGGCTGCCTTGGCAGCAGACCCGCGATCCTGACGCGGTGTGGCTGTCGGACATCATGCTGCAGCAGACCCAGGTCGCCAGCGTCATACCCTATTACCAGCGTTTCATCGCGCGCTTTCCCGATATTTCCACCCTCGCTGCCGCGTCGCAGGACGAGGTGCTTGCCCACTGGAGCGGGCTCGGCTACTACGCACGCGGACGCAACCTGCACCGTGCCGCGCAGCTTGTGGCGGCGCAGCATGGCGGCGTTTTTCCGTCTGATCCTGAGTGGGTCGTGGCGCTGCCCGGCATCGGCCGCT
>JAIOJM010000124.1 GCA_019911785.1 Sulfuricella sp.
TGTCAATGGGGCGCCCTTGCCGTTGAAGTGGTAATCGCCCAGTTCCTCCAGGTCGATGTCCAAGTTACGCGCCGCCACGTCGAGGAAGCGCCCGGTGCCGGCGGCGCATTTGTCGTTCATGGCGAAGTTGGACACGTTGCCGGTGTCGTCGATCTGGATTGCCTTTGAATCCTGGCCGCCGATGTTGATGATGGTGCGCACCCCGCCGAAGGCCTTGCCGGCTTCATGGGCGCCGATGGCGTTGGCGGTAATCTCGCTGATGGAGTCGTCAGCCTCCTTGAACAGCTTGCGGCCGTAGCCGGTGGCGATCAGGTAGCGCACATCGTCCTTGGATATGTCCAGTTGGGTCAGCAGATTATGCAGCGCCTCCTTGGCGTTCTTGTGGAACAGGCTGCCGGAAGAAGATACGTGAACGCCAACAATCTTCCCTGCCTCATCCACCATGGCCACCTTGATGGCGGTGGAACCAATATCCAGCCCTGCGAAGTAATTCATGCTCGTTTTTTCTTTCGGGTTTTCAGGGATTCAAGGAACGCTTCAATCCGGGTTGTGAGCTGCCCCATGTCGTCCGGGCTGTAGTCGGTTTCGATGTAGAGCATGGCGATGCCCTCTTTGTTGAGGGTTTCTGCCACGCTCCTCTGCTCCATCTCATACACTTGGCAACCGGCGAAAGCTTGATACACCACGCCATCGACGGCGAAGCTTTTGGCCAGTTCCACCAGGCGGCGGAGGCGGTCGCTGTTGTTGGTGAAGATGGGGCAGGTGCAGGGCTTGAGGTACTTGTCCGCCAGGCTATCGACCATGTCGTTGACCAGCCACTCGTCCACGGCGGTCATGTCGTAGAGCATGCGGTTGGCGGAGCAGGTCTCGTCCGCCACCACCACGCCGCCGGATTCCTCGATCAGCAAGGGCAGCTTGAGGTTGGGAAAGATCGGCGGCGAGCCGGTGAAGAGGATGCGCGGCGCCTTCTTCTGGGCGGCGCAAAAGCCGTCCTTGTCGCGCTGAGCCAGTTCGGCGTTGAGCTTTTCCACCGCCTCGGTCCAGCGCTCGATGTCGTCGAAGAAATAGGCGTTGGTGACCAGGAACACGTCCTTGCCCAATACCAGCGAGGGCGACTTGCGGCGGAAGTTATGCAGGGTGCGGAAGGCGGCTTGGGCGCGGCTGGTCTTGGCCATGGCCGCCGTCAGGTTCTTGCGGGTGAGCTTCTTGCCGGTGAGCTGACGCAGGCGCAGGGCGAACTCCCGCACCGAGCGCTTCCAATATTCCCGAGACTGCTCGCTTTCCTTGGCCGGCGGCAATTCCAGGTCATAGACCGTATGCCCCATGCCTACCATCATGGCGCTGGACTTCTTCTTCTGGTCGCAGGTGGTGGGGTTGACTATCAAATCCAGCTTGCCCACCTTGGGAATCACGTTCTCGGAACTCAACATGCCCAGGGTGGCCTTGACCAGGGGGCAGGACTTGGCCGGCATGAAATCGGCACCGATCTGGTCGTAGTGGTAGGAACCGTTGCACAGGCGAACCGGCGTTGCGCCCATGGCGTAGATCAATTCCTCGGGAGCATGAATGCAAGTAGTGCCTACCCGCACGCCTTCCCGCTCCAGGGATTCTCCCTGGCAATAGGCGCGCCGGAACAGATCGTAGAAATAGGCCATCGCCGCCGGGTTGTCGTCGAAGTCGTCGGTGAGGTGGTCGAGCATAGTCTCCGCTTCGCGCGCCTGGCGAGTGCGGTTATAGGGAAGGGCGATCTTATTGTTTGGGTTGTTCAAGGCCGATTCCCTTCTGACAGCGTTTGATGAAACCGGCTTCGGTGGACTCGAAAAAAGTGATGCCGGCGTAATTGGCCTTCAAGGCGCCGGGCTCCGGGCAGGCGGCGACGCACTTCAGGCACAGGGTGCAGTCGTCCATCATGATGCGCGGGTTTGTCACATCGTCGGCGATCTCGCGGATGTCCATATCGCAGACGTTGTAGCAGTCGCCGCAGCGAGTGCATTTGTCGCCATCCTTCTTGAGTGTCAGCAGCGCCGGCTTCGAGATCAGATACATGAAGGCGCCCATCGGGCAGAAAAAGCAAAAAAAGCGCTTCTTGATGAAGCCACCGACGAAAAACAGGGCAACAACGACCATGCCCAACGAGGTCAGCACCATCTTGGACGTGGTGGAAAAATCGATCGTCCAATGGGTGAAGTTGAGGTCGAACGTCGGAATGATCATGCGGGCGGGGCAGATCATGCAGAATGGCAGGCCCATGTCCTTGGAGAACCAGCCTGCGCCAATGCCGAGCGGGATCAGGAACATCAGGGCCAGCAGCACGTATTTGATCTGGGCGAGGGCGCGAAACTGGCCGATGGTATAGCGCCCGTAGCGCACTCCGAGCCGGCGGCGCAAGGCGGTCATCCAGTCCTGAATGGTGCCGAGCGGGCAAATGAGCCCGCACCAAAGCTTGTTGATGGCGATGAACCACGCCACAAAAGTGAGAAACCCGGTCAGAATCACCAGAGCCGCCGCGGAGAACAACTTCTGCCAAGGCCACGCCATCTGGTGTTGCAGGATGCTGAGATAACACGCGCCGCCCCTCGCCCCGGTGTTGTAGATGCAGGAAAAGGTCGGCAGGTGCTTGCCCAGGTCGAGCCCCAAGTAACCGCCGTAGACCAGCAACAGGAAGCAGGACATCTGGAACCAGAAGCGAAAGCGGTTCCAGTCAATGAGGTCGAAGCGCTCCTTAAGACTTCTCATCGAAGCGCACCTCCTGGAAGGGCTTCACCCGGCGACGGCGATAGAGATACACCCCCAGGCCGCCGAAGGCGAGAACGAAGACGGCGATGCCCAGACCCCAGGCGTAGGACTTGTAGTCGTAGGGCGAGGGGGCGTACTTGCCGGAAAGCGTTGCCTGGTAAGCCACCTTGGCATAGGGCTGGCCCTGATGCGTGCCCGATTCGGCTGCCTCGGTCTCGGTCACGACCACGAAGCTTTCCTTGGTACGCCGCTTGAAGTCGTTCCAGGCCGGGAAATAGTCGCGGATCATGGTGAACTCGACGCGCCCGTTTTCGTCGCTGACCGCCTTCCTTTGCCAGCCCTGCTGGGTCAGCATGGTGATCTGGGCGCCCGGCAACGGTTGCCCCAGGCGATTAACAGTGAAACTGATCTTGTCGCCAGACACGATGCGTGTGTAGAGCATCTCGTCGGGCTTGTGTTCCCTGACGATCTCCAGCGGTAGCGTCGGATCGCTGATGGCCTTTCTCTGGATCGGATCGACATCTCCCGCCTTCATGCAGCAACTGCCCTTGAGCAGTTCGGCCTTGGCCAATTGCATCCGCAGCACGCCGTCCTGCACCGACTCGCGCGCCACATGGGCGTTGTAAAAGCCCATTTCCTCGAACTCGAAGTTGGCGTGGGCCAGGCCGCCCATCGGCGTCTGGGCAACCTGGGAGCGGTTGCCCTTGGCGTCGATCAGGTTGAACGCCGAGGACAGGACGGCGGCGCTGACATATCCCGCCTTGGCGGGATCGTCCCCCTGCCGCAGCCAGAGGCGCTTGGTGCCGCTATGCAGGCTGTCGCCCTCCTCGCCGCCGATGACCGCATCCATGTTGTCCTTGTGCTTGCCGGTCGTGTCGTGGTTGGCATGGCCTGCTTCGGCTGCTTTCTTGGCGCGCTTGGGCGCTACGTCGGAAAGCCAGAGGATGTCGGACGGGTTCGCCGCCCAAGCGGCGGAAGCCAAACCCCACATCAGCGAAAACAGGAAGAGCGTTTTTTGCCCGGTCATGGGGATTCCTTCCATAAAGTTGTCGAAAAAGCGCATTCCAGTTAGCGAGGCTCAGAATTTGGCTGATAGTTCGATGGCACCGTTGCGGCTCGGCATCAGGTAGTACTCGTAGTATTTTTTGTCGAACAGGTTGTTAACCATCAGGCTGACCTTAAAGTTCTTGTCGAACTGATAGCTAACCTTGAGGTCGCTGATCCAGTATTTTGAGGTGCCGGAGTAGACGTCTTTCACCACATCCGAGTTTGTGGCGCTGGTGTATATCAGCCCGGAATAGCGGGTGGAGAGATTTGCTGACCAGTCTTGGTATTTCGCCTGAAGCCCGAGGCTTGCCATGTTCTTTGGCACCCAAACGAGCATCTTTCCGAGCATGCCGGTGCCGGTCTTGTCCTTGGTGATCCGGGCATCAGTCCAGGTATAGCTGGCGCTGCCAGTCAGCCAACTGGTGACTGGAAAGTCACCGCTCAGTTCTATGCCCTTGGTTGTACCCTCAGCAGCATTGGTCTTTGTGCTGAGAGTGCTCACATTAGCCGTGGTGATCGTCGTGTTGTAAGGGCCGGTATACGGAGTTTCCTTCGAGTAAATCATGTCGGAAATCTGCGTATAGAAGTACGCCGCCTTGAAGTTGGCGCCATTCGGAAAATTGACTTCGGTACCGAAGTCCACCGCTTTCGCGCGCTCGGGCTTCAGGTTGGCGTCCGACTTGATGAGTTTCATCCCGGATATCGTATCCGCCGCATACAAGTCGTAGAGCGTGGGGGCCCGAAATGCCGTTCCTACCGAGGTCTTGAGGGCAACCGCCTCAGTAAGTTTATAGACGGCCGCCAGTCGCGGGCTGAGCGCCGACTCGCCGTGTTCCGGCACGGTTGTTGGTGGCGTGACTCCACCAACCCATTTGGCGACAAAACCGTGGGTTTTCCAGTCATCGTAACGGGCGCCAGCGTATAAGGTGAGCGCCGAGGTCAGGGAAATCTGGTCTTGCAGGTAGATCGAGTTCGTTTCGGTGTACCCATCGCCCTGATCGTTGAGCGTGGTCTTGCTATTGTCGTCGCGCCAGTTTGAGACTGCATAGACCGCGCGATTCAGGCTCGCCCGGTTGAAGGCGAGTCCGGAAACGAAAAAGTGGCTGTTCCCGACCGGGAAGCTGAGTTGGGCCGACAAATCCTTGGTGACGTTCGGCGTGTGCGTTGCCGTACCGGCGCCGCCATTGTAGTTGGCGGTGCTAATGGGTGACACGTAGAAATAGTCGCGGTCGAAATAGGAGGCATCGACCTTCAACAGATACTCGCCTGCCAGCTTGCCTTCATAACCTGCGAAATAGCGCGTCTCGTTCTTTTCGCTCGGACCTATACCGAGCCAGGTCGACATTTCCTGCAAGTTGGCTAGCCGTCCGCCATCGATCTTCAGATTTGTTGCGGGAAGTGCTGTATTCAAATAGATGTTGTAGTGGGAGGAATGCAACTCACTATGGTATTGGGTGACACCAGCCTTGATTTTCGACGTCGGCGATAGGTCGAAGAAAAACGTTCCGTTGAAGTTATGGGCGAGGGATGAAACTGCGCCCTTGTCACCAATGATGTATTTTGTGGCGCCGGCGGTATCGGTTGTTTTCTCCCATCCGGAAACGGTTGTCGTGCACGTGCCGCAGGTTGTTGTCGAAGTGGTGATCAGATCGTTCTTGGCATAACCGCCCATTTCCTCGCGATTGAAGCTGAGCGACACACCCAAGCCGTTTTCCCACTTGTCTCGGTACGCACCCTCTTCCGTCGTCCGATTTCCGTCACCGAAGCCACGCGCCACCCTGGCGTTGAACTCGCGTTTGGTCGGCGCTTTAGTAATCACGTTGACCACGCCGCCGATAGCGTCGCTACCGTAGAGCGAAGAGGAGACACCAGGCACGACTTCAATTCTTTCGACGTCGCCCAGCGATAGCGTGGAGAGGTTCAGGTTTCCCGAGTTGGAGTCGGCCATGCTGGTGACGCCGTCCAGCAACACCTTCGTCCGGGCACCATACGCGCCTCGGAGAGTGATGATGCCAGTCCCGACCGCGCGACTGCTATTGCCCACTGTGCTGCCGCGCAAATACAGGCTTGGTACTTGCGCTGTCAGTACGTCACCGAGGCGGATGGCACTGGAGTCCTCGATATTCTTCGAGGTGACGACTGAGACGTTGGCTGGCGCTTCAGCCGTGGCCTGTTCGACCTTTGAGGCACTGACCACCACATTCGACAGGACGGTCTCCGACTCGGACGTAAGCCCGGTAGCTGGGTAGCAGATTGCGGTTGAGATAGCGGCGACCAGGGCCTTTCGTTGCAGGTTCATCAAGGGTCTCCTAAAGGAAATGGTGGAAGTTGATCTGGGGAATCCGGGTGCATGGCTTGACGCTATTTGGCCGCCTCGGTAACAAAAGCGATCTTCATCACCCCGGCGCGCTGCGCCACGGCGAGGATGTCGGCCACCTTTTCGTAGGGCGTGGTGCGGTCTGCGCGCAGGTGAAGCTCCGGCTGCGACGGGGCCAGTTCGGCGAGGCGCGCATGGACGCCTTCCCGGCTCGCCGGGGCACCGTCGAGAAACAGGCTGCCCTGGCCGTCCAGTGCCAGATTGACGACAATGGGCTTGTCGTCGAGCCGGGTCGAGTCCACCCGCGGCAGGTCGATCGGCACCGCCTGGTGGAACAGGGGCGCGGTGATGATGAAGATGACCAGCAGCACCAGCATCACGTCCACCAGGGGCGTGGTGTTGATCTCGGCCATGGGCTGGGTGGTGCCGCCGCTGTCGAAGGAACCGAAGGCCATGTCCGCTCCTCAGGCCGCGACCGGAACCAGGCGCGCCGAGGCGGCTTGTCCGGTGACCGCTGGCAGGTGCATGCCTGTGGTCAGATAGGCATGGAGGTCGTGGGCGAAGCCGTCCAACTGGGCGAAGATCAGCCGGTTGGCGCGGGTCAGCGCGTTGTAGGCCAGCACGGCGGGAATGGCGACGAACAGGCCGGCGGCAGTCATGATCAGTGCCTCGCCCACCGGGCCGGCCACTTTGTCGAGCACGACCTGGGTGGCGCCGGACAAGGCGACCAGGGCGTGGTAAATGCCCCATACGGTGCCGAAAAGTCCGATGAAGGGCGCGGTGGCGCCGACGGAGGCGAGAAAGGTCAATCCCGATTCGACGCCGACCTGGGAGCGGACGATCTGGCTGCGCAGGGCGCGGGTGACCGTTTCGCTGAGGTTGACGCCGGCGCCGATGCCGCGGTCCACATGGCGCTGGTGCGCTTGCGCCGCCTGAACGCCCGCCCGCGCCAGGCCCACAAACACGCCGGTACGGTCTTTCCGCTCGATCTCATCGAGGGCGACCTCGACGCTTTCCGCTCCCCAGAAAGAGGCGAAAACCCCGTCCATGGCGCGGTTGAAGCGCAGTTGCTGGAAAAAGCGGGTAATGGTCAAGGACCAACTGGCGATGGAAAGAGCCAGCAGCAGGATGGCGACGCTGTGGGTGACGATGTCGCCCTGTTGCCAGAAATGGGCTAATCCGAGATTGGATGGCATGGAGGTATCCTCAGCTTTCACTGTTCAAACTAAAAACGATGGGTACCACGACCCAGGCGGTCACGGCCTGTTCGCCGCGCTTTGCCGGCACGAAGCGCCAGCGGGCGACGGCCTCTTCGGCAGCCTGGTCGAGGCGTTGGAAGCCGCTGGAGTGCTTCACTTCCACCCGTTTCGCCTCGCCTTCCGCACTGACGAAGACCCGCAACACCACTTTCCCTTCCTCGCCGAGACGACGGGAGGCATGGGGGTACAGCGGCTTGGGGTTGTCCAGATAGTCGGCGTCGAAACGGGCGGCGACAAAGGCAGGCGCCGGGGCGGGCGCGGCAACGATGGCCGGCGCTGTTACTTGTGGTTGCGGAGGGACCGTGAAGGTCGCCGGCGCCGGTGACTCAACCGGGCTGGCCACCGCCAGTATCGGAGGTGGAACCTGAACGGGCTTGACCGACTTCGGCTGGGGCGGCGGCGGTTTTGGCCGGGGCGGAGGCGGCGCCTCAGGTGCCAATTC
>JAIOJM010000125.1 GCA_019911785.1 Sulfuricella sp.
CTCAACGTCTGAGTGAATTATCGCTTTCGTAAAGGGTCTAGCAAAGAAGATAGACCATTATGATCCAGCTCCTGCATCAGCGCCAACAGACGGCCGATTTCGCCGGAGGGAAAGCCTTCGCGGGCAAACCAGTTGAGGTAACGTCCCGGCAGATCAGCAATCAGGTGGCCCTTGTACTTGCCGTAAGGCATGACGCGGGTAACCAGGAGCTGCAAGTCTTCGGAATTCATCGCCAGCTATCGACCCGGCGCGCTTCAACGCAATCGAAGTGCGCGGTAAAAAATCTTTAAGATGCCCATTGTGCCTCGTTCTGTGAAGAGCTTCAAATGTTCGCTGTGAACTTGCCGGCCCTGCCCTGCACGGACTTGTCAGAAATAATCGTCTTCACGTTGGTGGCGAACCGCCAGGATGGTGACAGTTTCGTCATCCTCTATTTCGAACAAGACAATGTAACCCGCTGCGCCAAACGAAATGACCAGCTCTCGCAAGAATGGGTTGTCAGGCGCCGCCTTCCGGCAGGTGAAAGGGAACTCCTGCAGAAGTTCAATGCCTTTGCCAATCGCGTCAAGCGCCCTGCGCGCGGCTTTTAGATCGTGTTCGAGAAGGAATGCATACAAGCGCCGCAAATCCTCCCTTGCCGCCTGGGTGTAGCGGACGCGATAGCTCATACACCGGCCTTGGTTTCAGCTTGGGTCAACATAGCCTCCAGTTCGCGCTGCACATCCTCGGCAGGGTAGTATTCACCGGTAAGCCGCGCTTGCTCGCGCGAGGCCAGCCCACGCGCGACAAATTCCTGCTGGAAGCGCCGGCGTTCAATGTTGCTTCGCAGGGATTGCTCCACGAAGCCGGACAAGGTTTCTCCGTCCTGAAGGACGCTTTCTGCTGCGTGCCGGAGTTCGGGATCAACACGCAGCGATGGGATAGTGGCGGTTTTCATGGTCGGGCTCCTATTATTGCGTTGCATTTGCAATGCAAGTATAGCGGATTTTGCGTGATTCCTGCGCCGACTGCGCAATCCGCACGGGTAAAATGCCTTAAAATCACGCTTTCCGATAACGAATACGAAGTGCAAGCATGAGCGAAAACAATCCAGATACCGACCCCCACGCCTATATGGCCGAGCTGCAAGACGGTTTGACCGAAACAGAGAAGGCCGAATTCGAGCAACAGCTGAGCGAAAAGAAGCTTCAGCTGGCGCGCTGTTCAGGCGCCGACACGATGGAGCGTGCCCGGCTGCAACTGGATATCGCCGAACTTCTGGTTTTGCTGGAGCGCAAGGAAGAAGCCTGGAATTTGGCGCGTTCGGCCTTCGATACCTCATTGAAAAACGAATCATGGCAAGACGCCGTAGAGGCGTGCAACGTGCTGTACCAGACCGAACAGGCCGCCTCGATTCCTGCTCTGGGCATGGGCGTCTGGCTTGCGGTTACCTTCCCGGTTGCGCCTGAACTCACCTATGCCATGCTCGACCATGTAGTCACCGAAACGCCCGGCCATTCGGATGGCGCAGCGCTCGCTGCCGTCACGACGCGCTATGTGATCGACCTGCGCGCCGATGATGCAAAGCACAGGGACTGGAGCCTGCTGGCCAACAACCTCATCGCCCGCGTTGCCGCACGCCATAGCAACGTACAGGATCAAGAAGCTCTCGATGCGTGGATGGACAAGCTGGGCTTACGCGATCCACAGGTATTTCTGCCCCGGCTGAGTCAGGTGGTCAATGCCATCGTCGGCGACTCATGGTGGTTTGACCGTGATGAGCTCCGCGACAAATTACCCGATTAGTCGCTTACGGTCGTTGGGGTCGAGGACGGCCAGGAAAAAAGCGAAGCTTTAGCTGCGAATGGACGATACCCAAGAAACTCATGCTGCCAACTCACGCAACACCTCGGGGTGCGCCTGTGCCACGCGCAGCAGCGTTTTCGCCGCACCGGAAGGGGCGCGCCGCCCCTGCTCCCACTCTTGCAAGGTGCGTGGAGATACCCCCAGCAGGGATGCGAATTGCGCTTGCGTCAGCCCGGAACGGGTTCGCACTTCAGCAATAGCAGAAACCACGACACTGGTTTCACGCGCTGCTTTGCCGGTCTTCATCTGGCGAACCGACGCCAGCAAATCGTTTTGAAACTGCTCCATTTCCTTATCCATGCTCAACCTCACGTTTAAGTTTGGCGAGAAACTCGGTCGGCAGGTTGTCAAACTTTGCCTTGGTATAGGCAATCAGCAACCAGACGCGGCCATCCTCGCAATTGAAATAAATTACTCTCGCACCGCCACGCTTACCCATGCCTGATCGGCTCCAGCGCACCTTGCGGCACCCACCGGAACCCGGAATCACATCGCCCGCGAGCGGGTTGGCCGCGATCCAGTCGATGAACTCGACACGCCCGCTATCCGACCAGATAGCGGCTGCGTAGCGCTGGAAAATATCGGTTTCGGCAACGGTGTGCATAATATGAATTATGCGTCATTGCCGTATTTTCGCAAGAAGTGTTTAAAGAATCGCGGGGTTCAGTTCCAGCACACCAACACTTTGTTGGCATGCTGTTTGAACCCCTTTATCGGACTGAAGGCGGGGATTTGGCAGGATTTAATTCGAACCAGGCCCCTTTGATTCTGTTTCTGCCCCGGCTGAGTCAGGTGGTTAATGCCATCGTCGGCGACTCATGGTGGTTTGACCGTAACGAGCTGCGCGACAAATTACCTGATTAGTCGCTTACGGTCGTTGGGTGGATCGAAGACGGGTACGTTGATGGCGCAAAAGCGAAATTGAGAGTGGATAGTTGAAACGGATCGCCCCGAGCCTATACTTTCTGGTATGAAAAATTCACTTTTACAGCAAAACCCGCATCTGCGTAACGCCAAATCCTATCGCGAGGCGTTGAGGCTTAATGTCGT
>JAIOJM010000126.1 GCA_019911785.1 Sulfuricella sp.
GGTTCAACTGGATGGGCTCTCGCGGGGCAATGCGGGGGTGGCGTTGGACGATGTCGTGTCGGTGCAAAAGGTGGTTGCCCAACCCGCTCAGCGGATCGTTCTGTCGCCCACCGCCACCGGCCTCTCCGACCGTGATCTCCAGTACATCGGCACCCGGCTGGATGGCCTGCCGGTGGTGGAAGGTGACCGGATACGTGGTACCCTGTTCGGGAGCCGCTCACTGGACTTTCTGGTGCGGGAGACGTCGCCCAAGGGGCCAGTCCTGATCGCGTCGCCGACATTGCTGACGGTAGGCCCCGCGCTCACGGAGTCCAGGACACATCCGGCCGGACGATCCACCTTCTCCTACGAGGATATTGGCGGGCTTCGGCGGGAAGTCCAGCGCGTCCGCGAAATCATCGAACTGCCGTTGCGCTATCCGGAGGTGTTTGTCCGGCTCGGCATTGATGCGCCCAAGGGGGTCCTGCTCTACGGCCCCCCCGGCTGCGGCAAGACTCTCATTGCGCGGGCAGTCGCGCACGAAACCGACGTGCGCTTCTTTTCAATCAGTGGCCCCGAGATCATGCAGAAGTTTTACGGCGAGTCGGAGGGCCACTTGCGCAAGCTCTTCGAGGAGGCGACGAGACAAGCTCCGAGCATCATTTTTATTGACGAGATCGATTCGATTGCCCCGAAGCGGGAAGAGCTGGGCGGCGAACATCAGGTCGAACGACGAGTGGTGGCCCAGCTCCTCAGCCTCATGGATGGCCTCAAGGCGCGCGGGCAAGTCATCGTCATCGCCGCCACCAATATTCCGAACGCGCTTGATCCGGCCCTGCGCCGACCGGGGCGCTTCGACCGCGAGATCGCCATCCCGATTCCGGATCGTCACGGCCGCCTTGCGATCCTCGAGATTTATACCCGCGGCATGCCCGTGGCCAAGGACGTCGATCTGCCCCGGCTGGCCGACATCACGCATGGGTTCGTAGGAGCCGACCTGGAAGCGCTCTGTCGCGAAGCGGCCATGATTTGCGTGCGGCGAATTTTGCCGGAGATCGACTTTGCCCAAGCCACGCTTCCATACGAATCCCTGCAGAAGCTCGAACTGTGCAAGGATGATTTTCTGGCCGCCCTGCGCGAAGTCGAGCCCTCCGCCCTGCGCGAGGTGTTTGTCGAGGTGCCCAACACCACTTGGGAGGATGTGGGCGGGCTTGAGCAGCCGAAGCGCCTGCTGCGCGAGCTGCTGGAATGGCCTCTGCAGTATGGCGATCTGTTTGAGGCGGCCGGTGTCAAACCGCTCAAGGGGGTTCTCCTCTCCGGGCCTCCCGGCTGCGGCAAGACGCTGCTCGCCCAGGCGGCTGCCAGCGCGACCCAGGTCAATTTTATCTCGGTCAAGGGGCCTGCCCTGCTGACGAAGTACATCGGCGAGTCGGAACGAGCCGTCCGGGAAGTCTTTCGCAAGGCCAAGCAAGCGGCCCCGTGCCTGGTGTTTTTCGACGAGATTGATGCGCTGGTTCCTCGCCGCGGAAGCGGGGCCTCAGACGCGGGGGTCAGCGAACGGGTGGTGGGCCAGTTCCTGGCGGAACTGGACGGGGTCGAGAAACTGACCGGGGTGCTGGTCTTGGCCGCCACCAATCGGCCGGACATGGTGGATCCGGCCTTGCTGCGTCCGGGCCGCTTCGATGTGGTGGTGGAGATTCCGCTTCCCGATGAGCAGGAACGTCTGGCGATTCTGCAGGTGCAGGTGCGCGGCAAGCCCGTGGGCAAGGAGGTGGGCCTGGAGGCCATGGCGGCCAACACAGTCGGCCTGACCGGCGCCGATCTTGGCGCCATCTGTCAGCGCGCGGCCTTGAATGCCATTCGCGAGAGAATCGAGGCGGCGAAAGGGGGTAAGGGAGAACCTTCAGCCTCTTCCCCCTTGCTCATTCAGGCACGGCATTTCGAGGCAGCACTGGTCGAGATTCGACCATGACCGATTTGCATCATGATGATGCCTCAGTCCTCGGCATCTACCTCTACTGCCTGGCCCGGCCGGAATGTCTTTCGGCCGTGAAGGGGCTGGCTGAGCAGGACCTGCGCGGCGTGGACGAACGCTATCCGGTGGCGGCGCTGGAAGATGCTGGGGTGGTGGCGGTGATCGGGGAGGTGGCCATCGGGGAATTTTCCGAGCAGAACCTCCAGACTTTGTCCTGGGTGGGTTCCCGGGCCGCCCGGCATGAGGCGGTGGTGGAACGGATCATGGGCGCGTCGCCGGTTTTGCCGGTCAAATTCGGCACGATCTTTCATTCCCGGGCTAGCCTCAAGGAATTCCTGGGCCGGCATCGGGAAGACATTGTGCGGGCACTGGATAAGCTGCGCAACAAGACCGAGTGGAGCGTCAAGGGCTATCTCGTCGAAGAAGATGCCAGCAGGGTCATGGCTGCTGCAGACCCTGAGATTCGGTCCCGGCTTGCAGCGCTGTCGCCCTCGCCGGGGGCACGGTACCTGCAGCAGAAGCAACTGGATGTCATGATTGAGGCGGCGCTGGAAGCCGGAGTGGCACGGGTGACCCATGACATCCATCAGGCCCTGGCTCTTCACGCCGTGGCCTCAACCGCATTGCGGCGCCACGCCAGCGCGGTGACCGGACGCCCCGAACGCATGGTCTTCAATTGCAGCTTTCTGATGACTCCTGAGACTCTCCCCGATTTTCGCGCCGCTCTCTCAGACCAACAGTACACCTACAAGGGGATCGGCCTGACCCTCGAATTGCGGGGCCCCTGGCCGCCGTACAATTTTTGCCCCAAGCTTCTCTGAAGCTGAGCCATGAAAAAGTCAGCCGACCCCTCCTCTTCGACGAGCAAGGGCATGAGACCTCCGGCGACCATGCCTTCGGAAGGTTGGTACGAAAAGCTGTACCACATGCTTCTGAGGAACATCCCGTTTTCCCTCATTTTAATTGATCCGGCGTTGCGGGTGGCGTCGGCGAACCGGAACTTCATCGAGAAGGCACGACGGACTGAGGGGAATACGATTGGGGTGCGCATCCGCGAGGTATTCCCCGACGCGATCCTGGAGTTTACGCAACTGGAAGCCAAAATCC
The DNA here is from genome assembly GCA_019911785.1 of Sulfuricella sp. Next base: position 3,062 of record JAIOJM010000126.1, read on the forward strand.
GCAGCGTCTTCGACACAGGCCTGCCGTTGCCCGGCGCCCAAATGACCTACCGGGCACCGGGTATTCCCATCCGCATCTATTACTACACCGTGATTCCGATCAAGTCGGGGAGTGTGGTGGAGCACGCCATGCTCGTGATGGACGATATCACTGAGAAGGTGCAGTTGAGCGAGAAAGCCCGGATGGCCGAACGCCACTTGGCGAGCGTGGTCGAAAGCGCCAACGATCTGGTGATCTCCACCGACGCCGAGGGGCGCATCACCAGTTGGAATCCTGCTGCCGAGCGCATCTCGGGCTATCGGATCGGCGAGGTGCGGGGACAACTGCTGGCCGAGCTGTGCGAAACGGCTCAGCGGAATGACATGGCGGCGATTATTCGGCAGCTGGCCAATGGCGGCGCGGTGGCGTTCCGGGAGCTGAACCTCATGGCAAGTTCCGGCGGGCTGATCCCGGTCGATTGGTCCTTCTCCTCGATCCGTGACGATTCCGGCAAGGTGAGTGGCGTAGTTGCGGTCGGACGGGATCTGTCCGAGCGGCGGGCGCTCGAGCAACATCTCTACCAGAGCGAGAAACTTGCCGCTTTGGGGGTGATGGCCGGGGGGATCGCACACGAGTTGCGCAATCCGCTGTCGGTCAGTTTCTCCGCCGCGCAGTTTCTTCAGGAACCGCTTGACGATCCGGTATTTCAGCAGGAGTGCGTCCGGAAGATCATCGAGGGCATCCAGCGGGCGTCGATGATTATCGAGAACCTGTTGCGGTTCGCCCGGCCCTCGTCCAACAATCAAACGGAATCGCTGAACCTTGTCACCCTGGTGCATGAGACGCTCAGCGTGCTGACTCCCCAGGCGAAGCTTCAGAAGATCAATGTGGTTGAAGACTATGAAGAACCATTCGTGCCGATTTCGGGAAATGCGAACCTCCTGCAGCAGGTGGTCATGAATCTGATCCTGAACGCGTATCAGGCGATGTCCGCCGGCGGTGAGGTCAGAGTTTCAGTCCGGCGAGAGGCTGACGAGGCGATGGTGCGCGTGCGCGACAAGGGCTGCGGAATTTCGCCCTCTCACCTGGGCAGAATATTCGACCCCTTCTTCACGACCCGGCCGGTCGGCAAAGGCACCGGCTTGGGGCTGTCCATCTGCCACACGATCGTGAGGCAGCATGGGGGCGCCATCGCTGTGGAAAGCAGCGTGGAGGGGCAGGGCAGCACGTTTATCGTTCGCCTGCCTCTGGCGGCTGATGCCTGATGGCTGAATGTCTAACTGTGCTGGTCGTGGACGACGAACCCGACGTGCGTTGGGTGTTGGAAATGATATTGCGCAGAAACGGGTTCGCGGCAGCATCGGCAGGGAGCGGGGCTGAGGCACTGCGGTGGCTCAGGGAGACGGAGCTGGCGTGTTGCCTCATCCTGCTTGATGCCAAACTGTCGGATATCGAAGGGGTGGATCTCGCCAGACGGATTCGGACCGAAACATCCTGCATCGCGCCGGTGATTCTCGTCTCCGGCTTTTTCTATAAGGGCGATAGCCTCGTGCAGCACAGCCTGAGAACTGGCCTTATCTCCGACTTTGTCACCAAGCCGTTCCGCCATGACGAGATCCTGAACGCGATCCATACTGTTTTATCCACAGGATTAAGCGCCATACCTGCGGTGTCCTCTCCCTAGCCGTTACTCATCTTATTCAGCGATCTCGATTTTCCTTCGGCGCTAGCTGTTTCATTAACTATTTGTTTATAAATCCTAATAACTTGTTTTGCTCTGGCGAAGCGCGCCTGGAATGATCATTGCTTACGTTCAATGTAACGAAGGGCTTAACCCCGTACTTCGTATCCAAAAAGTGTTAACCAGGGGTGATAAATGTTAGGAGAACGAAATGGCAAAGGTACAAAAATCAACGGATTCATCGAGTTTGGCCGAAGTTGTGGATCGTATCCTGGATAAAGGGATCGTCATTGATGCCTGGGTAAAGGTGTCGCTGGTCGGGATCGAGTTGCTTTCGATCGAGGCACGCGTCGTGATCGCATCGGTCGAGACCTACCTCAAGTACGCAGAGGCAATCGGTCTCACGTCGAGCGCTGCAGCTCCGGCGTAAAGATCCGGGCGATGTTGGTTTCTCTGCCGAGAGGTGATCCCTCTCGGCAGAGAAAACTCACAGGATTCGAGCCGCCGGAGTGAGAAGCAGATCGAATCGGCAACCAGTCAGGGGCAGGATGGGCTGCATGCCCAGCCTAAAAGGAGAGAATTAACATGGACAACTTGAGAAACCAAATGGCAGCCTTGGTGCAGGGCATCGCGACCTCGGCACACGAGCGCGAGAGGGTCATCGGTGATATTAAGGGACAGACTGCCAATATGCTGCGAGCGTTCGGTCGTGAGCGTACGGCGATGGCCAAGGCCCTTAAAGCCGGTCTGGCAGCAGATCGCATGAGTAGATCTGCTGACGTGCTTGCGATACGCGACAACACGAGCACGATGTGCGAGGGGTTTCGCCAGGATCATGTTCGCATGCGGCGCAGCCTCCGGCAGAGTCTCGTTCAGTCAAGAGAAACCGTGGTGACCACTGTGGCCTCTCTGCGTGTCGATTTTGCCAAAGAACGCGCCGATTTTGCCAAAGTGCATCGTTATATGGCTAAAGCGCAGCGCGCAGGGTTGACCAAAGACCGCCGCTATCGCTCCCATGCAGTGGGCGAACTGATGAGCGCTTTTGCCAAAGCGCATCGTCATATGGCTAAGGTGCAGCGCGCAGGATTGGCCAAAGGCCGCCGTGATCGCTCCCGTGCAGTGACCGAACTGATGAAAGATTTTTACGTGTCACGTGGAAAGATGGCGCAGGAGCTGACCGAAAGCCTGGCGAAGTTCAGGCAAGAGACAAAAGCCCAGGTGTGTGGCATGAGCTGGTCCGGGGCCTCGCTTCTGAAAACCAGCGAGGGCGTTAATCTTCCGGCTAGCCTGTTGGCGGAGCAGCCCGTTGAGGAGTTCTTGGCGCCGATTTCGGCTCCTGTTATCGAGCCAGAGAAGGGTGAAACAGAGGAGAGCCAAGAAAAGACGGCAATCGGTGAAGCAGTTCGCCACTTAGGCGGAAAGCCGGGGAAGCCGAAGAAAAAGTGAGGCGTGAGTTGAGCGGGGCTTCGCGCATCAGCCGTTGCCCATGGCATGCCCCAGATTAGTAGAGAGGCGAAATACGCTGTAAGGATGGGGCCGAGGGGACACTGCCTTCAGGTCTGGGGGAGGAGATTGGCGTGATGGGAACAGCGGAAGTGGTGTGCGCGTTTTGTAAGGGAACAGGGGCTGACCCGTACGGAATCCTGTCGTGGAAATCAACTTGCTATGTCTGCAATGGGAAGGGCACCGTGACGGTCATGGGCCCGCATGTGCCCTGTCGATATTGCGGTGGGAGCGGCAGCCACAAGACATTCAGTTGCCCGGTATGTCGCGGGGTGGGAGTGGTGCCCCTGATCCCGGGTCCGACGAAACGTTGCCCTGCTTGCGAGGGGCGGGCCTATGAAATCTCAAGCGGTCTGCCGTGTTTGAAGTGTCGGGGTAGAGGAGTGGTTCCTAATGAAGATAAGGAGTGGGTGCGATGAGCCAAGCTGAAGAGTTGACGGTACTGACGTTGGAGAAGAAACCTAACTTTGTTGAGACGCCTTACATTCAGGGCGTCACCGAGCGGGCGCTTGACTATATCATGGCCGGCTATCCGATCCATTTCAGCGGACCTGCCGGTACCGGGAAGACAGCCTTGGCAATGCACGTGGCGGCCAGGCTTGGCCGGCAGGTCATCTTGATCCATGGCGATGACGAGTTTGGGAGTTCCGATCTCATCGGGGGGCAGACGGGTTATCGCTCCACCAAGGTGGTCGACAATTACATTCACTCGGTACTGAAACAGGAGGAGAGTGTTTCCAAGCAGTGGGGGGATAACCGCCTGACCACAGCATGCAAGTACGGGTTCACCCTCATCTATGACGAGTTTACGAGGTCACGCCCCGAGGCCAACAACGTGCTGCTGTCCATTCTGGAAGAGCGACTGCTCGAACTCCCGGACGCGCGTAGCGGCGATGGATATCTCCAGGTGCATCCAAACTTCAGCGCCATTTTCACCAGCAACCCGGAAGAGTACGCGGGTGTGCACAAGACCCAGGATGCGCTGATGGATCGCATGATTACGCTCAAAGTGGGGCACCACGATTATGAGACGGAAGTGGCGATCACCCAGGCCAAATCCGGCCTGCCGTGGAGGCAGTCCAAGTCGATTGTGGACATCGTCCGCGAGTTCCGCGAACTCGGCGTCAACAATGCGCGACCCACAATCCGGGCCTGCATCATGCTCGGCCGAATCGTGGCGAATCGCAAGGGCACCGTGGCTACCAACGACCCGACATTTCGGGAACTGTGTCATGACGTGCTGAACGCCGATTGCCTCAAGGTAACGCACGATGGGCAGGTGGCGGGACTTGAACGGCTGGACGAGATCATAGAGCGGTGCTGCCCGCCCGCACCAGCGCTCGTTCCGGTCGCAGGAGAGAGAAAAACGGCGTCGGCCTCCCGCCGCGCTCGGAATCTTGCGACAGAGACAGAAAAAGGGGAAAGCCGTGGCAACTGATAAGCGTGGTGTGCAGCATATTAAAACGATGGCCGGGCTGGTGGATGGCCGCCGCACCCGAACTTCCTCCGGCGCCCTCCTCGAATTGTCCATGCTTGAAATGGAAAAACAGCGGCTTATGAAGGAAATGCGGCGATCAGAGCAGCGGTGTGCCGAAATTCGAGGGCGGATGACTGAAATTGAGGCCAAGCAACATCGGCTCCAACGGTTTGTGGAGAAACCGAACGGGGAAGCGCAAACGAACCAGGCGCTCCCGGCAGCCTCGCCGCTGCCGATCCACTCGGCGCCGACCGACAGGCTGAAACGCAGGCAGCTGTCCTATTGAAAATAGCCAGCACTGAATAGCTGGCTGACCCGAAGCCATTTTACTGCGTCTTTTAAGGAGTGTGGTGCAATGAATATCCGAACATCCTCGTGCGTAGCCTCTTCCTTGAATGCCGCAGCCTTCCGGACAGTCTTGGCCCGTGACGGCCGTGGGCTGGTGTATCGGTTCCGTCGGGAGGTCATGACCTTGCGGAGGCTCCGGGAAGACCCTTTCCCAGCGGCGCTGGCTTTCGCCCCTCGAGGCCGCATCCGGATAAGCCGGGACGTCAGGACCATGACCTCTAGGGGGACAAATGGGAAGGTGCGCACATGAAGATCAAAGCCAAGCCTGAATCAGGCCACTACCTGTACGCGATTACCGATGCTGTCGAGCTTCCTGCCTACGGGAATATAGGGATTAACGGCGCGGCAGTCTATCTTGTCTCCCAAGGGTCGGTTGCTGCGGTGGTGAGCGACATTACGGAAAAACGGATCCGGCCCGAACGAAAAAACCTGGCGGCACACAATATCGTCGTCAAACGACTGATGGACGAGACTACTGTCCTGCCGGTGGCGTTCGGGACCATTTCCGACAGCACAAAGGCGCTTCTGAACATCCTGAGGGAGAACCGCCGTACCTTTGCCGAACAGCTGGACCGGGTGCGCGGGAAAGTCGAGATGGGGCTGCGTGTCAATCTGGATGTTCCGAATATCTTTGAATACATGGTGAACCGTCACCAGGAGCTCGCGGACTTGCGGGACGAGGTGATCGGAAAACAGCATGGCCCTTCGCAGACGGACAAAATCGAAATGGGACGCCTCTTCGATCACCTTTTGACGCAGGATCGCGAGCAGCACACGGAAGCAGTCATGAAGGTACTCGGTTCGCACTGTGCGGACATCAAGCAGAATCCGCCACGAGAAGAGAAAGAGGTGATGCATCTGGCCTGCCTGGTTGACCGGGATGCCCAGAAGGATTTCGAGGACGGCGTTTTTGAGGCGGCCAAGCGGTTCGACAACAACTTTTCCTTTGATTTCAACGGGCCTTGGGCACCACATCATTTTGTCAATGTCGCTTTGCAGGCATGAGGGTTTTCAATGTTCATCCTGGATGATCTGTTGCTCTCGCCTCTGCTGTGGATCTTTAGGGAAATTAACGAAGCGGTTCAGCAGGAAAAGGCCGGGGAAGCCGAAGCCGTGACCCGGTCGCTCAGCGAGCTCTACATGAAACTCGATACGGGGGCGATTACGGAAGAAGAGTTTGTGGCTGCAGAGACGCAACTTCTCGACCGGCTGGATGCCATCCGGGAGCGGGACGAAGGGCTTGCGGAAGAGGACGAACCTGACGAAGACGAGGACGCCGACAACTGATTTCTGATTACTGAATGCTGCAAGTAGGGGGTGCGCGTGGAAGAAGAGTCGGTGCCGGGGTTTTTGCAGGAAGAGGGGCTCCGCCTGCTGCTCTTCGGTGGTAAAGGTGGGGTGGGCAAGACGACCTGTGCCGCGGCCGCCGCCCTGTACTTGGCCAGGAAGCATCCTGCTCGCTCCTTCCTGTTAGTCTCGACCGACCCGGCCCATTCACTTGCCGATTGTTTTGCCGGTGACCCACCGCTTGAGAATCTGGCCCTCCGTGAGATTGATCCACAGGAGAGCCTGGCCCGCTTCAAGGCGCGACACGATGAGCATCTTCGCACCATTGCCCTGCGCGGTACCTTTCTGGACCAGGCCGATGTCGCCCAGCTTCTGGATCTGTCCATACCGGGCCTTGATGAGATGATGGCCCTGCTGGAGATCGTGGAATGGGTGAAGGAGGAGCGGTATGCCTGCATCGTGGTGGACACGGCGCCGGCGGGGCATACGCTTCGGCTCCTTGGGCTTCCGGCGCTCATGCGCCAGTGGGTAGCAGCGCTGGACGCGATGCTGGCCAAGTATCGGTATATGGCGCGGCTGTATCGGGGCGCTTATCGCAAGGATGCGGTTGACCTCTATCTGGAAGAGACCGTGGCCGACCTGACGAACCTGTGGACGCTGCTGCGGTCGCCCAAACAGTGCCGCTTCGTGCCGGTCATGCTCGCCGAGGCATTGAGCATCCATGTGACACGGGTGATGCTCAGCGAGTTGGAACGGCTCGGCCTCCCTGTGCGGGAGGTGGTCGTCAACCGCTTGCTTCCTGCGCAACCCGGCTGTCCGGCCTGTGCTGAATGGGCATCGAGGCAGACGGTTGCGAGCGAGGAGCTCACGCGGGTGTTTTCAAGATACGCCTTCTGGGGGCTTCCGCTGTTCCTTGAGGAGATGCGGGGAACAGATCGGCTGTTGACCGTATGGGAGCAGGCCCGGCCATTGGCGCAAGCAAAATGGCATGATGAACGCGGAACGCTGAGCGATGAACTGAAAGGCTCCATCATTCAGCATTTACCTGTCAGCAATCCGGCTCCCCTGCCCGTTGCCTCGATGAAGCTCCTCTTGTTTGCGGGAAAGGGCGGAGTAGGTAAGACCACCCTGGCCTGCGCCTCGGCGCTGCGCCTGGCGGAGGAGCGGCGCGGTAAGGAGATACTGCTCTTTTCCATCGACCCGGCGCATTCGCTTGCTGCCTGTCTGGGCTGCGAGATCGGTCCACAGGAAATCCGGGTGGCGCCGGGACTGACCGCGATCGAGCTGGATGCTCAGGCTGAGTATGAGCGCTTGAAACAGGACTATGCGGATGAGTTGACCGGGGTCTTTGAGCGTGCCACCGGACAAGCTGGGATTGATCTCGCGTTCGACCGGGAGGTCATGGAGCGGATGCTGGACGTAGCCCCACCGGGCCTGGATGAAATGTTGGCGCTCACCCGTATCGTGGACCTGATGGACCGCAACCGGTATGACCTCTTTGTCCTGGACACGGCACCCACCGGCCACCTGCTCCGTTTCCTGGAAATGCCGGAGCTGATCGAGAAATGGCTCAAGACTTTCTTCGGTCTGTTCTTGAAGTACCGGGAGGTCTTCTGGTTGCCGAAGATCTCGCAGACGATGGTCGAGCTCTCCAAGCGCGTGAAAGTGTTTCGGCGAATGCTGATCGACGCCAAGCAGGCGGCGCTGGTGGCGGTGACGATTCCCACGGAGATGGCGTATGCGGAGACGGGAGACCTGGTCGCCGCCTGTGAACGGCTCGGGATGGCGGTGCCAATCCTGTTCGTGAACATGGTCACGCCACCCTCTTCCTGCCCCACCTGTTCCGTGTTGCGCCGCGCGGAGGCGCAGGTGCTGGATCGGTACGATGCGGCGTGCGCCGGTCGGCACATGGCGCTGGTATTTCGACAGGAAGAGCCACGAGGGCTCGAACGGCTGCGCGTACTTGGCTGTGCCCTCTATGTGGCATCAGGTTCACCCAACGCGCTACAAACATAATGGAGGGGGCTGGAATGAAGAAGGCAATGGAATCCGATAAGAACGAACCGACGGCGGAATCGGTTGCTACCGCACCTGAGACTACCGATTCTCCCCGCCTCGAGGCTGGCGGCGCGGCGGAAACCGAAGCAAGTGCTGTTGCGAGCCAGGCGATGCTCGGACGGCTTCTCGCCATGGCTCAACGATACCGGAAAGAGGGGAACTGCCGGCAGGCTACAGAGCTGTTCTGGACGCTCGCGGAAGAACATTCGGAGACCCCTCAGGCAGAATCGGCCAAGGCGGAGTTGATGGAGCTGGCCGAAGGCTATGAGCGTGCCGGTGCCCAGCGCATGGCGCGCGGTATGTATGAGCGCCTGCTGGACCTGGAAGGCTGACTCATGGACGCGAGAGGTGCGTGATGGGATTTTCTGAGGAGAAGAGCTCTTCCTTGTGTGAACTCCTTGACCGGGTGCTGAACACGGGGGTGGTGGCCGTGGGCGAAATAGTGATCTCGGTGGCCGGTGTGGATCTGATCTATTTGAATCTGCAACTGCTCCTGACCTCGGTTGAAACTGCGCGCGCGCAGACTGAGTTGCTGCAGGAGAGCGCATGAACACATCCTTTCCCTTCCTTTTTCACGACAAAGAGGAAAAAGCTGGAAATGCGACCCCATCCCCGCGAATTGCGCTGGATCCGGAGAGCGTCAAGAAGGGGTTGGGGCAACTGGTCCTGACCCTGGTGGAATTGATCCGTCAGCTTCTGGAGAAGCAGGCGCTTCGTCGCATCGAGGGCGGCTCGCTGACAGAGGATGAGGTTGAACGCCTGGGCTTGACCTTCCTCGAATTGGATAAGCAAATGAAGTGGCTAAAAAAAGAGTTCGACCTGACGGATGAGGATCTGAATCTGGATCTCGGCCCGCTCGGCAAGCTGCTATAAACAACGCCATCAGCCGGATATCGCGCGCTGAAAGCTGATGGCTCAACAGGATGAAAACACATGAACGCCCCTCATAAACCGCAACGAAGCATGTCGCATGCAGTGGAATCCGCGACCCTGGCGGATGTTCTGGAACGCATCCTGGACAAGGGCTTGGTGATCGCCGGCGACATCAAGATCAAGATCGTGGATATCGAGCTTCTGACCATCCAGATTCGCCTGCTGGTCTGCTCCGTGGACAAGGCCCGCGAAATGGGCATTGACTGGTGGACAACGAATCCATACCTCAGCTCCAAGGTCGCACCGGGGAATCCCCAGGCTGAAGACCTGAGTGCGCGCATCGCGCGCTTGGAGGAGGCGTTGCAGCAGCCTCCCTGTTAGCAGCAGGCGGGCGAAGTTGGCCGCAGGCCGTAACCCATCGAAATCGAAACGATGGGTTACGCTTCGCTTCACCCATCCTACTGATCTTTGACAGGGGTAATTCAACTTTGCTCTGGAGGAATAGCTAATGGAAATGGACAGCGCCAAATCGAAACGGATTCTCGCATGGTCAGCGAGCTGCGCATACTAATCCTGGGAGACGAGCCCACTGATGCCGAGCTGATGGAGCGCGAGCTGCGCAAGGCCGGCATCGCTTTCGTATCGCAGCGCGTGGACACCAAGGACGCCTTTATCCAGGCGCTCGAGGAGTTCCGGTCCGATGTGGTCCTTGCGGATTACAAGCGGCCCAATTTTGGCGGCTTGGCCGCGCTAAAAATCGTGCGGCGGACGCACCCGGAGGTGCCGGTGATCATCGTGACCGGCATGCTGGGGGAAGAGCCGGCAATCGAGTTGCTCAAGGCAGGCGCCAAGGATTACGTCCTGAAGGACAATTTGGCGCGACTGGCCCCCGCCATCCAGCGGGCGTTTTCGGAGGAGCAGGGCATCCGCACCCGCAAGGCGGCGGAGAAGGCGGTGCGGGAGGCGGAACAGGCGCTGCAAAAAGTCAACCGCACGCTCAGGGTCTTGAGTGAATGCAACACACTGCTGATCCATGTCAAGAAAGAGCAGGACCTGTTCAACGATGTCTGCCGGGTGCTCGTGGCAAAGGGAGGCTACCGCATGGCCTGGGTCGGCCTTGCGGAACATGACGACGGTAAAACCGTGCGCCCGCTGGCGCATTGTGGTTACGAGGCCGGATATCTGGAAAACACAAGGATCAGCTGGGCGGACGGCGAACAAGGCCAGTCCCTTGCCGGCACAGCCATCAGGACGGGTGCTGTGCAAATTGCCCAGGATCTCGTCACTGATTCCGGAATGGCGCCCTGGTGGCGTCATGAGGTGTCAAAACGCGGCTACGCGTCAGGCATTGCCGTGCCCCTCAAGAATGAGTCAGGCGTATTCGGCGTCCTGGCCCTTTTCGCATCCCAGACCAATGCCTTTACCGACGAAGAAGTGGGGCTGCTGGAGGAGCTTGCCGCCGACCTTGCCTTTGGCATCGATGCGCTGCGCAACCGCGTCAAGCTGAAACGGTACCAAGAGCATCTCGAAGAAATGGTGCGAAGCCGCACTGCCGAGCTCAGAGAGACCAACCAGCGTCTGGAGAAGGAGGCGGCAAACCGTCGCCGGACTCAGGAGCGGCTGTCGCGGACCGCGCAGCGCCTGGAATACCTGGTCGCCTCCAGCCCGACGGTGATCTACAGCTGCAAGGCGGATGGGGATTACCCCGCCACCTTCGTCAGCGCCAATGTCAGGAACCTGTTGGGATACAAGCCGAGCGACTTCACCGAAGACCCGGGATTCTGGTCCAGCCACATCCACCCCGAGGATGCGCCGTTGATGCTTGAGGGATTGGGGCACTTGGCCGAAAAAGGGCAATACAGCCACGAGTACCGCTTCCGCCTGAAGGACGGCAGCTACCGCTGGCTGCACGACGAGCTGAAGCTGACCTATGATGCCGACAGCCGGCCGCTGGAGATGGTGGGCTACCTGGCCGATGTCACGGCGCGCAAGGAGGTCGATCGTCTCAAGGACGAGCTGATTTCCACCGTCAGCCATGAATTGCGCACCCCCCTCACCACCCTGCGCGGCTTCGTGGAGCTGCTGCTGGCGCGCGATTTCCCGCCGGAGAAGGAGCGGCAATTCCTGGGCATCGTCGACCAGGAAACGATGCGGCTCACCCGCCTGATCGACGACTTTCTCGACATCCAGCGCATCGAGTCGGGGCGCCAGGAATACCGTTTCGAGAGCCTGGACGTTCTGCCCCTGTTGCGCGACATGGCCGAACTGTTCCAGAAGTCGGACCATAAACACACGATACGTGTCGATGCGCCTGCCGGGCTGCCGCTTGTCCAGATGGACGGCGAACGCATCCGCCAGGTGCTGGAAAACCTGATCTCCAATGCCCTGAAATTCTCCCCTGCAGGCGGGGAAATCCTGTTGCGCGCCCGCGCAGGCGGGAACGAAATCGAAATCGAAATAAGCGTGACCGACCCCGGCATCGGCATTCCCGCCGAGGAAATTCCGAAGCTTTTTGCCAAGTTCTACCGCGTCGAACGTCCCGGCACGCCGCGTTTTCCGGGCACCGGCCTGGGGCTTGCCCTGGTCAGGGAGATCGTGCAGAAGCATGGCGGGCGGGTTTGGGCCGAGAGCGAGCTTGGCCGGGGCAGCACCTTCTATTTCACCCTCCCGGTTGAGGAGAAGCGGTGATGCCTCTACTTCCGCCCATTGTGTTCATTGAGGTCGAGCGGGCTATTCACGGGCTGGACCAATACATCCATGGGTTTTCGATCGCGCTCCAGCTGCTGGCGGCGGCGCTGGCACTCTACACCATCCGCTTTTCCGGCCGGGCGACCGCATGGATTCTGCTGTCCGTTGCCTTCCTCCTGCAGGCGGTGCGTCGGTGGCTGGACTATCTCGTCGCACATGGCTTCTTGAGCATGACTGCCTACCACGCCTGGAGCGACGTCACCGGCCTGCTGGTTTCGATGCTGATCCTGGCCGGCGTTTACCACATGCGCAAGGTTTTCATTGCGCGGACGCTGGCGGAGAAGGGGCTGGCGGAGAGCGAGGAGAAATTCCGCGCGATCGTTTCCGGCACG
>JAIOJM010000127.1 GCA_019911785.1 Sulfuricella sp.
TCAAGGCCAAAGGAGCGGCACAGCATCCAGTCGCTCAGTCTTGAGGTGCCCCTCAAGATTTACTACTCGGTTCCGACGGACTGCGCTATCTTGCACAACACCGTCTAATTCAATGCAAAGCAATAATACAAGGAGCGCCGCCCCCGGCGCGAATGCGGACGTAAATCGCGGTGAGGGCGCCGCTCCTTGTATGATCAAATTTAATGAAATGTTGTTAAGGAGATTAGGTAAGATTTCACGATTCACAGGGAAGGCCGTCCGCTCCTGAGGACTGGTTTTTAACCAGAGCCTGATTGTAGATTGGCCCCCGCCCTATTCGCCCATACCGTGGAGTATCTGAGGCTTAGAGCCTGCATATACAAGGAAGGTAGGCGCATGTGCAGGGTCGGGGAACCAGTGGATAGTTTACTTTCTTTAACCTTGCAGATAAACATTATGAGCATTCAATCCAAAAAAATTATCCAGGAATCCAAACCGCTCTTCGCCGGAATTGACGTCGGCGCCGAGGAACTGATCCTCGTCATCCGCAAGAACGGCACCCCGTTCAAGGCGCAGAAATTCACCAGCACCCCCGCTGACCGCGCCCGGTTGGTGAAGAAGCTGGCCAGTTTGCCGGGCATCATCGTCTGCCTGGAAGCCACCGGGGTCTATCACTTCGATCTGTCCATCGCCCTTCACGATGCCGGGGTGGCCCTCATGGTGGTCAATCCGAAGGCTTCCCACAACTTCGCCAAGGCGTTGATGAAAAACAGCAAGACGGATGCCGTCGATGCTGAAACGCTGGCCCAATACGCCGAGCGGATGGATTTCGTCGCCTGGACGCGTCCGTCCGACGAGAAGATGGCCATCCGCAGTTACGCTCGCCGCATTGACGCATTGACCCGCCAGAAGGCCGCCGCCAAGAACCATCTCCACGCCTTGAGCGCCACTCAGGAAACTCCAAAAGCGGTGCTGCGCGATGTCAGCCTGTCCATCTCCCAACTGGAGAAACGCATCAACCGCTTAGGCCGGGAGGCGCTGGCCTTGATCGGAAAACACCCCGATCTTGAACGGGTGTTCCTGTTGCTGACGGGCATCAAGGGCGTCGCTGAAACCAGCGCCATCGCGCTCATGGGTGAGCTCCTGTTGTTGCCACCAGGTCTTTCCCATCGGGAATGGGTGAAGTTCGCCGGCCTCGATCCGCGCGCCTTCGATTCCGGCAAAAGCGTCCATAAACAAGCGCGCCTGGCCAAGGCCGGCAACCGCCATATTCGTTCAGCCCTCTACATGCCAGCCTTGAGTGCCAAACAGCACGACCCACACGTCAAAGCCTATTTTCAGCACCTCGTGGATAACGGCAAGAAGCCCTTGCAGGCAGTCTGCGCTGTTATGCGCAAACTCCTCCATGCTATCCACGGTATGCTGAAACACAACCAGCCCTTCGATAACACTCGCTTTTACGCTATTCCAGCATGAGCCGGAAAGTGCAAAAAATTACAGAAAAAACGCTTGCCATCGAACAGAGTATCTACAACGGAGTTGCTGATAATCGAAAGGTGGGGTTGGGTGGGCTTTGCTGCGTACTTGATTTTACATAATATACATTATACGAACTAGATGAAATATTATCAGAGTTGCTTTTAATGCCTTCTACTACCTTTTGCCCTGCAACAGGCTTGCGATATCGGTATTGCCGTTCTCCATCGCCCAGCTCCAGGCTGTTGCGCCATTTTCATTCTTGATGCCTGCTTTGGCATGATGCTTGAGCAGCACCTTGACTACTTCGATGTGCCCGCCTTTCGATGCCAGCATCAATGCGGTTGTGCCGTTGCTGGTCGCAGCGTTCACGTCCGATCCCGCACGCAGCAGATTTTCGACAATTTCGCTGTGGCCGGAAAATGCCGCGTACATCATCGGTGTCCAGCCCTGATGGTTTGCCCCTGTATCCGCCCCCAGCTTGAGCAAGGTATTGACCACTTCGGAATGTCCATTGAGCGCCGCGAGCATCACGGCCGACTCGCCGAATTGGTTTTTGGTGTTGAGTTTCGCGCCGGACTTATGGAGTGTACGCAAAATAGTGTTTTGCCCTTCGCGCGCGGCAATAATTAAAGCCGTGTTGCCATTGGCGTCCATTACATTGGCATCGACACCCCTGGCAAGAAAATGCTGGATTGCTCTGGAATCCCCAAGGGTTATAGATATGAACAAATCGTCAATAAATCCATCGGCTAAGGAAATATTGCTAACCAACATTAGCATAAACAATGCCTTACATATTGTTTTATTGGCCATTTATTTTAAACAGACGCATAAAGTTTCTGGTGGTGGCCTCAGTCAACTCTGCTTCGCTTATCCCTCTCAGCCGTGCGACTTCTTCTGCGACATGCTTCACATACGCCGGCTGGTTGGTTTTTCCGCGGAATGGGGCGGGCGAAAGATAGGGTGAATCGGTTTCAACCAGCACTCTGTCCAGGGGAATATTCTTTGCAACTTCCTTGACTTGCAGCGCTTTCTTGAAGGTAACAATGCCTGAAAAAGAGATATAAAAGCCAAGAGCTATCGCACGTTCCGCAACCTCCAGACTTTCGGTAAAGCAGTGCATTACGCCGCCCACGCTCGCCGCCCCCTCCTCTTCCATGATGCGCAGCGTATCGGCTGCCGCCTCGCGAGTGTGGATAATCAACGGCTTGCCGCAGAGTTTTGCGGCGCGGATATGGTTGCGGAAGCGCTCTCTTTGCCACTCCAGGTCGCCTTTCAGCCTGAAGTAATCCAGACCGGTTTCGCCGATTGCAATCACCTTGGGGTGGTTCGCCAATTCAGCCAGTCTTTCAACTGTCGGCTCCTCCTCGTCTTCATAATCGGGATGAACTCCGACCGATGCATAGAGTTGAGGATAGGTTTCAGCCAGGCTGATAATCTCATGAAAATCAGAGAGATTGACGCTCACGCATAGCGCAAGGCCGACCCCGTTTTTTTCCATGTTGGCGAATATCTCGGGCAGATTCGAGGCGAGCTCGGGAAAGTTTAAGTGGCAGTGGGAATCGACTAGCATGGCTTGCACGAGAATATGCCGCCCCGGGCGGTGGCGGCGTGGTTTGTGACTGGATCAACATCTACATGGTGTGGGTGGGGCGGGATGTTTTGCTGCCGCCAAGCAGGCCCTCGATTTTGTTGCGCGCGGAGACCCCGCTCTCGTTATCGCCGAACTGCACGCCCACTCCCTGCACCTTATTGCCCTGCGCCCCTTCCGGGGTGATCCAGACAACACGGCCGGCTACCGGCAGCTTGTTCGGATCGTCCATCAAGGAGAGCAGCATGAAAACCTCGTCACCCAGTCGATAAGGTTTGTTGGTCGGAATAAAAATCCCGCCGCCCTTCAGATAAGGCATATAAGCCGCATACAGCGCGGTTTTTTCCTTGATGCTCAAGGAAAGCACGCCCGGCCGCGGAGCGGCTGAGGCTTTTGGATCAGACATAAGCGGCGTCCTGACGATTCACGAGTTGCCCATAAGAAAAAAACACTTGCTCCAGCACCAGTCGGTTGTTCAGCGGATGATGCAATGCGCGCTGCGCAGTCAATAACTCCTGCTGGAACCGGAACAATTCTATCAAGCTGACGGTTTTTGCCAAGCGGTTCATTTCCGCGGACGACTCGGGCTGGTATCGCCCCTGCCCCGCCATGCCGATGCTTGCCAGATCATAGACCCACTGCTGCATCCAGTTCAGTATCCAGGCCAGCTCCATCTTGTCACTCTGCTCCGCCAGGGCAAGGGGGTCGAATCGATCCGGCGCGCCAAGCTGTTCCAGAATCTGGCCGCGTTTCAACTGGTAATCTTCCGCGCTTAACCGCAGGGCGGCAAGCGGTGCATAGCCCGATTGCGCCAGACAGGCCTCGGCTTCCGCGACCTCCTGCCCCCGTAGCCAGTGCAATGCCTCCGCACGCCCGGGCAGCGGGGCGTTAATCTTTTGGCAGCGGCTGCGAACTGTAGGCAGCAGGCGTTGGGGCTGGTGCGACACCAGGATGAACAGCGTGCCGGGCGGCGGCTCCTCCAATGTTTTCAGCAGCGCATTGGCGGCATGAACGTTCATCGCCTCCGCCGGGTGAACCAGGATGATGCGCAAGCCATTGCGGTGAGTGGTCAGGTTGACGAAATCCGCCAATTCGCGAATCTGGGCCACGGTAATGAACTGGCTCGCCTTTTTGTCGGCCGCCTTCTTGATCGGCTCCGGCTCCGCCGTTTCGCCCGTCGATTCTGTCGTGGCGCTCTGTGCGTCGGGCTCAAGCAGGCGAAAATCGGGATGCCCGCCGATCTTGAACCAGTTGCATGCACCGCAATGCTCGCAAGGCTCGCCCGACTCCAGAGGGGATTCGCACAGCAATGCCTGTGCCAGCGTATGGGCCAAATGAAATTTCCCGATCCCAGCACGACCTTGCAGCAATAGCGCGCCAGGCAAAGTCGCCTTGGTCGACATCAGCCGCCGCCAGATTTCATCTTGCCAAGGATAAATCATATTAGTCATATGGATGAAACAACATCTTCGAGATCAACTTGAATTTCATTCAGCGTCCGCCCGCTGTCGATCACCCGGATTCGCTCCGGGAATTGCGCTGCGCGCTTCAAATAAGCGTCCCGCACGCGCTGGAAAAAATCCTGTTTTTCCTGCTCGAACCGGTCCAGAGAGGCATTGGCGGACAATCGCTGCCGACTGACTTCGAGTGTCACGTCGAACAACAAGGTCAGGTCCGGCTGCAAGTCCTGCTGAACCCATTGCTCAAGGATTTTCAGCTTGGATTCATCCAGCCCCCTGCCCCCGCCCTGATAGGCAAAACTGGCATCGGTGAAGCGGTCTGAAATGACCCAGGTTCCCGCGCGCAACGCGGGAATAATCACCTTGTCCAGATGCTCCCGCCTGGCGGCGAACATCAACAGGGCCTCGGTTTCAAGATGCATGGCTTGATGCAGGAGCAACTCGCGCAGCGCCTCACCGAGAGGCGTTCCGCCTGGCTCCCTGGTGACCAGGACATTTTTCCCTTGGCTACGCAGGCGCTCCGCCAGCCAGTTCAGGTGGGTGCTCTTGCCGGCGCCATCTATCCCCTCAAGCGTGATAAATTTTGCATTGTTTTTTTTGAAAATCATTATGTTGTAATATTCAGTTAATCTTTTTTCTGGGTGCGGTCTTCTGGTAACGCGCCACGGCCTGATTATGCTCTTCCAGGTTGCGGGAAAACTGGTGGGTACCGTCTCCCCTGCTCACGAAATACAGCGCAGAGCTTGCTGCTGGGTGTAGAGCAGCATGGATAGAAGCCCATCCCGGCATGGCGATCGGACCGGGCGGAAGGCCTGCGCGAGTGTAAGTATTATAGGCATTATCGGTGGTTAAATCGCGCTTTTGCAAATTGCCGCCGAACGTCTCGCCAAGGCCGTAAATGACGGTCGGATCCGTTTGCAGCCTCATGCCGATGCGCAGTCGATTGATAAAGACGGCAGCGATCATCGGGCGCTCTCCGGATTGACCGGTTTCCTTCTCGATGATGGAAGCCATGATCAGAGCCTCGTAAGGCGTGGAATACGGCAGATCCGGGCCGCGTTCCAGCCAGGCATCGGCCAGTCGCTGCCCCATGATCTGGTAGGCGCGTTTGAGCACGGACAAGTCGCTCATCCCGTTGCTGAAATAATAAGTGTCCGGAAAAAACAGCCCCTCGGCATTTTCCTCCTGTACCGCCAGGCGATTCAACAGCTCCCTGTCGCTCAGGCCGGCGGTGTCGTGCCTGATGGCCGGGTGCGCGTCGAGCGCCTTGCGCATCTGGCTGAAGTTCCAGCCTTCTATAAACACGATTTCGCTCTGGCTGACATCGCCCTTGGTGATCTTCTGAAGCAGCTGGAACGGGGTGATTTCACGATCCAGTTGATAGTTGCCGGCCTTGATTCCCCCTTCCTTTCCCCAAATTTTTGCCAGCACAATAAAGCTCCACGGCTCCGGAATCAGCCCTTCGGCACTGAACTGTCTGGCTATGGTGCGCAGGCTGCTGCCATGCTTGAGCGTAAACTCGTAGGGTTTTTGGGGCAGGTGTACAGGGGTATTGGCGAAATACAGCTCCCAGCCCGCAGCCGACATGCCCAGCACGATGAGCGCGGCCATGCCGCGCTTAATCACCGTCATCATCCAGCAAACTCCTCAAGCGCGCCGCCAGCTTGCCGGCCTGCCATGTTTTACCTGCCAGCTCCCTGACCTGCCAGACGCCGATCACGCTGTTGCAAAGCATGACCTCGTCCGCGTCGTAGATTCTGGCCAACGGCAGATTTTCCATCCTGACCGTCATGCCGAGCCCGCCAGCCATCTCCATGATGCGCTCCCGCTGCACGCCGGCCACGCCGCAGCGCCCAAGGTCCGGGGTGTGCAAGGTCTTGCCCTTGAGTAGGAACAGATTGCTCATCGTCCCTTCGATGGCATTTCCATCCATGTCGAGCATTAAGCCCTCGGCAATTTCGGAATTGTTCCATTCCCGCCTCGCCAGCACGTTTTCCAGGCGGTTGAGATGCTTGATTCCCGCCAGCAAGGGTTGTATGGCAAGGCGTGTGGAACAAAGGTGTAGCCGCACCCCATCCGTCAAATAGTTGGCCGGGTACTGCGGAGCAGGACTCGCCATCAGGATGCGGGTCGGCTCCATGTGCGCTGGAATTGCATAACCACGTTGGCTTTCTCCACGGGTGACGATCACCTTCAGCACGCAGTCCGGTGTCCCCGCTATCAATTCGGCCATTTCCGCAGCCAGGATAGCTTCAGGCGGACACACAATGCCGAGCGCCGCACAATCCGCGTTCAGCTTGTCATAATGGCGTGGCCAGCACAATGGACGACCCGCTCTCACCCGCAAGGTACGGAAAACCCCGTCACCGTATGTCAGCCCCCGGTCAAAGACCCGGACATGTTCGCTTGGAAGGCCGTTCACCAGGATCACTGAAAGGCTCCTAACGGACATGGCAAGTAGCGCCGCCACGAATGATGAATATCGCTACGCGCCATGTCCGTTCCCTCTCTCCTAACTCTCTCCCAGAGGGAGAGAGGGACGAGGTCTCGCTTCGCGAGTTTCATGTTATAGCCCTGAGCAGGCCCTTTGCCTTGGCGCGGGTTTCGGCCAATTCGCGCAAAGGGTCAGAGTCGGCAACGATGCCTGCTCCGGCCTTGAAGGTCAGCGCATTCCCTGCGAGCATGAAGCTGCGGATCAGGATATTGAGATCCATGCTGCCATCGAGATTAAGATACCCCATGCTGCCGGTATAAGCGTAACGGGGTGAGGGTTCAATCTCGCTGATGATCTGCATGGTGCGGACTTTGGGGCAACCGGTAATCGTGCCTCCCGGAAACAGCGCCCGCATCACTTCGGAAGGGGTCGTGTTCTCGCGCAAACGACCGCGCACGCTGGATTCGATGTGGTGAACGTGGGCATAGCTGCACACCGCCATCAGTTCACTGACCTCGACGCTGCCTGGCTCGCACACCCGCCCCAGATCATTACGCTCGAGGTCGACCAGCATGATGTGCTCGGCGCGCTCCTTGGGGCTGGCGATCAACTGTCGACGCAGCAGCTCATCCTCTTCTGCCAGCGGAGCACGCGGATGCGTGCCGGCGATCGGGCGCGTCTCGATCACGCCACCACGCACCTTCGCCAATCGCTCCGGGGATGAGCTGATGATCTGGTGTCTGCCGAAGTCGGCGATACCCGCAAACGGGGCCGGATTGCTCTCGCGCAGGCACGCGTAAACGTCGGCGGCACTGCCTTGATGTTCGATCCGAGCCCGCCACTGGCGGGCAAGATTGACCTGGAACACGTCCCCTTCCAGGATGTAGCGCTTAATCTTCGCCACCCCTTGCAGAAAAATCCGTTCGTCTTCCTCTTCAAGTTCATGCACCTTTACCGGGCTGGCAATATATTCGGCGACATCGTTCAAATCGGCGCGCAGGTCTTCAAGAAGATGCGAACAGGCTTCCTCGGCAAACAAGTAGGTCTGCCCCTCGGCACGGTCGACCATGATGGCCGCAGGGATGCGGACCAGGGCGGCCAGCGGGAATTGGCTTGCCGGCTGCTTTACCGTGACGGAGGGCTCCAGCTGATGCAGCAGTTCATAGCCGAGGTAAACGAACCAGCCCCCGTGAAAGGGAAGCATGGTCACCCCCTGCTCTGATGGGCGCGCCGCTTTTCCCCACTCTTCATCCAGCACGGAAAAAAATGATTTTTCCGGTCCTGCCGGATCGGAGGGGAATATTTGCGACTGCCCTGGGAAAGCGAAAAGAATATCCCAGCCAGGACAGCCCAGAGTTTGCAGCAGATAGGGATAGCGCAACGGGTTTGCCGCATGGAGGCCAAGCAAGTCGGGCGTACCGGGGAGCTGTATGACGGGCACAAGCTACCTTAATGACGAGGGAAAACAGGGGCATGTCGCCCCTGCTGCGGGCATTCAGATCCTGCGGAACACCAGGGTGCCGTTGGTGCCGCCGAACCCGAAGGAATTCGACAGGGCGACATCGATTTTCATCTTGCGGGCGACATTCGGCACATAGTCAAGATCGCACTCGGGATCCTGCTCGACCAGATTGATGGTCGGCGGAGAAATTTGATGATGCACGCTAAGCGCCGAAAATACCGCTTCGACCCCGCCTGCAGCGCCAAGCAGATGCCCGGTCATGGATTTTGTCGAGTTGACCGCAATATTTTTGGCGTGCTCGCCAAAGCACAGCTTGACCGCCTTGGTTTCGGCCAGATCGCCCAAGGGCGTGGATGTGCCGTGGGCGTTGATGAAATCAACCTGGTTGTGCGGAATCCCGGCGTTGCGCAAGGCATTGGTCATGCAGCGGGCAGCGCCGCTACCGTCTTCGCAGGGTGCCGTCATGTGGTTGGCATCCGCGCTCATGCCGAAACCGGGCACTTCGGCATAAATTTTCGCTCCGCGCGCCTTGGCGTGTTCGTATTCTTCGAGCACCAGCACTCCCGCGCCCTCTCCAAGCACGAAACCATCCCGGCCGGTATCCCAGGGACGGCTTGCCTTTTCGGGGTCATCATTGCGTGTGGACAACGCGCGCGCTGAGGCAAAACCGCCAATCGCCAGCGGTGTCACCGTGGATTCCGCGCCGCCCGCGATCATGATATCGGCGTCGCCGTATTCGATCAAACGCGCGGAATCCCCGATGCAGTGGGTTGCCGTGGTGCAGGCTGTCACCATCGCCAGGTTCGGGCCTTTGAGGCCGTACATGATGGACAGGTTGCCCGAGATCATATTGATGATCGTGCCCGGAATGAAAAACGGGGAAATTTTGCGCGGCCCGCCTTCCAGATAGGTGTTATGGGTATCCTCGATCATCGGCAGCCCGCCGATGCCGGAGCCGATATTTACGCCGATGCGCTCGGCGTTTTCCGGGGTAACCACAATGCCGGAGTCCTTGATCGCCTGTACTCCCGCTGCAAGCCCGTAATGAATGAAAACATCCATGCGGCGAGCTTCCTTGGCGGAAATATACTCGGTGACATCGAACCCTTTGACCTCGCCGGCGATCTGGGAGGAAAAGAGAGAGGGGTCGAACCGGGTAATCCGGCTTATTCCGGATTTGCCGGCAAGAATGTTCGACCACGCTTGCTCAACAGTATTACCGACAGGCGAAATTATGCCCAGGCCGGTGATGACGACTCTGCGTTTAGACAAGGCGGCTCCAGTTGCGAGTGGTTACAGGATGGACAGGAAAGCTTAGCTCAGATGGCCATTGACGTAATCAACGGCTTCTTTGACGGTGGTGATTTTTTCCGCTTCTTCGTCAGGAATTTCGCAGTTGAATTCTTCTTCGAGTGCCATGACCAGTTCAACGGTATCCAGGGAATCAGCGCCCAGGTCGTCGACAAAGGAGGATTCGATTTTTACTTCCGCTTCGTTCACGCCAAGTTGCTCAGCAACGATTTTTTTGACGCGTTGTTCGATATTTTCCATCTAAGTATCCTCTCTTGAATCGCTATAAAAAAGCTGACGCATTTTACCAAACATTGCCCACTTCACCAAACGGCAAGTTTGCCCAATCAACTCATGTACATGCCGCCATTGACGTGCATGGTGGTGCCCGTGACATAACCTGCTTGCGGCGAAGCCAGGAACGCGACCGAAGCCGCGATATCCTGGACCGTACCGAGTCGGCCCAGCGGGATGTGGCCGAGCAGATCATTGCGCTGCTCCTCGCTCAGGGCGCGGGTCATGTCCGTGTCGATGAAACCCGGAGCGACGCAGTTGACCGTGATATTGCGGCTGCCGACTTCGCGCGCCAGCGACTTGCTGAAGCCGATGATGGCTGCCTTGGCGGCGGCATAATTGGTCTGGCCGGCGTTCCCCATCGCGCCTACTACCGAGGCAATGCTGATGATGCGGCCATAACGCGCCTTCATCATTGCACGCAGAACAGCCTGGCTCAAGCGGAACACGGACTTCAGGTTGGTGTCCATGATGTCGTCCCATTCCTCTTCCTTCATCCGCATCAGCAGGTTG
>JAIOJM010000128.1 GCA_019911785.1 Sulfuricella sp.
CTCCACAAGTGTTGAATTTTTCCCGGTGTGCTGTATCTAAAATCTTCTTACCGCAAAGGACGCAAAGGTTCGCAAAGGAAATTCGATTTGTGTTTACCTCGCGTACCTTTGCGTCCTTTGCGGTTAATTGCTTTTTCTAGACTGAATCTTCGATGACACCAGAAAACTTTCAAGGCGACCCTCTGTTCGGTACCGCCCAATCCGTTCTGCTGACCCCCTACGGGCTGGATGTGGGCGACCTCCAGCAGGTGTTTGGCCGCATCATGACTCATCAGGTGGACTACGCCGACCTCTACTTTCAGTACACCCGCGCCGAGGGGTGGAGTCTGGAGGAAGGCCAGGTCAAGTCGGGCAGCTTCAGCATCGACCAGGGCGTGGGTGTGCGCACCGTATCCGGCGAGAAGACCGCCTTTGCCTATTCCGACGACATCAGCCTGCCGGCCCTGGCGGCTGCGGCCGAAACCACCCGTGCGATTGCCCGGCAGGGGGCGGGGAAATCGGTGCCGGCGGTGTACGGTGCGGCCAAACCTCAGCTTTACCTGCCTCACGATCCGATCGCCAGTCTCAAGGATGCCGAAAAAGTGGCCCTGCTGGAAAGGCTGGAGCGCCATGCCCGCGCGCTCGATAAGCGTGTCACCCAGGTCATGGCATCGCTTGCCGGCGAATACGAGGTGGTGCTGATCGCCCGCAACGACGGCCTGCTGGCCGCGGATGTGCGTCCTCTGGTCAGGGTTTCGCTACAGGTGATCGTGGAGGATGGCGGCCGGCGCGAACAGGGCAGCGCGGGAGGAGGCGGGCGTTTCGACTACGCCTATTTCACTGATGAGGTGCTGCAGGATTACGCGCAAAAGGCGGTGCATCAGGCGCTCATCAATCTCGACGCCAGGCCGGCGCCGGCGGGCACCATGACTGTGGTGCTGGGCTCGGGCTGGCCGGGCATCCTGCTGCATGAGGCGATCGGCCACGGACTGGAAGGGGACTTCAACCGCAAGGGCAGCTCCGCCTTCAGCGGCAAGATCGGCCAGCGCGTCGCATCAGCCGGCGTGACCGTGGTGGACGACGGCACCATCGCCCGTCGCCGCGGCTCGCTCAACGTCGACGACGAAGGCAATCCGACCCAGTGTACGGTGCTGATCGAAAACGGCATCCTCAAGGGCTACATGCAGGACACGCTGAACGCCCGCCTGATGGGCATGGCCGTTACCGGCAACGCCCGGCGCGAATCCTTCGCCCACATCCCGATGCCGCGCATGACCAACACCTACATGCTGAACGGGGACAAAGACCCGGCGGAAATCATCAAGTCGGTCAAGCATGGCCTGTATGCGGCCAATTTCGGCGGCGGCCAGGTCGATATCACCAGCGGCAAGTTCGTGTTCTCGGCGGCGGAAGCCTACATGATCGAGGACGGCAAGATCACCTACCCGGTCAAGGGAGCGACCCTGATCGGCAACGGGCCGGACGTGCTGAAACGGGTGTCGATGATCGGCAATGACATGGCGCTCGATCCCGGCGTCGGCACCTGCGGCAAGGACGGCCAGAGCGTGCCGGTGGGCGTGGGCCAGCCGACCCTGCGCATCGACGGCCTGACGGTGGGTGGAACAGCTTAATTGCTAGTCCTGAGTATGAGACAAGGGTTACGCATTGCAGCGGCGGTGATTGCGATCCTGTTTGGGGCGGGGGCAAGCGCGGCGTCGCTGGCGGAAAAATTCCAGTCCGGCGTGCCGTATTATTTCGAGAACTTCGACCCGGCGATGAAGCCGTGGGAACCCGGTCAGGACCTGAACATCGAAGAGGTGTTCAAAAATTATATCTACTACGAAATCATCTTCGACCCATCGGGCCGGGAGATCACGGTCAACCGCTACCTCCAGAACCGCAAGGAGAAAAGCGACAGGTTTCTGGTTCGACCGGACCGGTCGCTCAAGGCAAAGTAGGGAAGGTGCGCGGGTTTCATTATAATGTCATGAACCTGCTTTACTCTTGAAAAATTGGACTATACTGAGTTCAAAAAATTGATGTGAAATTATTCAAGATCTGACCTGGAGAAAAATCATGGCGACAACCCCAAGCAAAGCAAAGAAAACGACAGCATCCAGTGCTGCAAAAACCACTGCCAGTGCAAAAGCTGCCGAGAAGAAGCCCGTTGCGGCCAAAGTGGCGGCGCCGAAGAAGGCCGTTGCTGTTGCACCGAAAAAGCCTGCTGCGCCGAAAAAAACCGCTGCGCCGAAAAAGCCTGCCGCGAAGCGCGCGACGGTTGCCAAATCCACCATCACGCCAGAGCAGCGCTATTGCATGGTTGCCGAGGCGGCTTATTTCCACGCCGAGCGGCATGGATTCCTGGGCGATCCGGTGCAGGACTGGATTGCGGCGGAAGCGCAAATCGCCGCGCTCCTCAGCGGGAAGTAGCCTTCGTCAGGCGCTGCACCAGCGCCTGAACATTCTCTGTCTGTTCCGTATCCGCCCCGATCGTTACGGTCAATTCGCTGTCGTCCAGCGCCTCGCTGTTGCGGAGCTGGTTTTCCAGCACCGCGATATCCGCTTCCGAGGCATCTCGTTCGTATTGCATGCGCTGCTTCACCCTTTCCCGCAGCAGGTTTTCGGGCGCGGTGACATCCAGAATGACGAAAGGAACGCTTAATTCCTGAGCCAGTTCATGGAAGGCTGCGCGCTCTCGTCGTTTCAGGAAGGCAGCGTCGACGATGGCGGAGAAGCCGGACTGGATAATTCCTCGCGCCACCTCCGCCAGTCGTCGGTAGGTGCGTTCGCCGGCCTCCGGAGAGTACATGCCTTCACCAGTCCCGGCGCCGCTGCGCGCCTCCGGCTTGAGCCCATACAGGCGTTTTCTTTCCACGTCGGAACGGACCCGGAACAAACTCACCGCTTCCAGCAACGATTGCGTGACCGTGGTTTTTCCGGAGCCGGACAGGCCGTGGGTGATGGCCAGGAAAGGTTGAAGGGGGCGAGTAAAGCCTGCCGCCAGTTCGATATGGTTTCGGTACTGCGTCCAGTGGCCGGCAGACGGTTTTTCTTGCCCGGCGCGGATGCAGGCTACCTTGGCGCGCACCATGGCGCGGTACACCAGGTAGTAGCGCAGCACCTCAAGACCTTCGTAATCCCCGGTTTGCTCCAGGTAGGCGTTGAGGAAACGGCGCGCCAGGTCAGGCCGCCCACGGTCTTGCAGATCCATGGCCAGGAAGGCCGCCTCACTGATGACGTCGATCCAGCGCAGGTTGTCGTTGAATTCGATGCAGTCGAAGGGAATCGCCTCCCCATCCAGTAGCGCCATGTTGCCGAGGTGCAGATCGCCGTGGCACTCGCGGACACAGCCCCGTGCCTTGCGCGCCGCAAGGGCATCGAAACGGGCCTGATATTCCCGTTCGCTCCATCGCTTCAGTTTGTCCAGGCGGATAAGGTCTTCTTTATCCCGCAGTCGCGGGCGTATCTGCGCGAAATTTTCCGCCACCGGCTGGTGAGCCCGCTCCGGCGTGCCGAAAGGGCTTTCGTTGCCTGCGATTGCAGTGCGGCCATGGAAATCGGCGATTCTGCGGGCGATGGCGTCTATCGTTTCAGGGGTCAGTTCGCCACGCAGCAACACCTGGTCGAGCAAACAGGACTGGGGGAAGCGCCGCATTTTCACGGCGTATTCGACGGCCGGGCCGGGGCCGCTCAGGACAGGATGATCGGCGCTGCCGGCGATGGGAACGACTTCCAGGTAGAGATCGGGCGCCAGTCGCCGGTTGAGGCGCAGTTCTTCCGCGCAATAGAAGCGGCGTTTTTCCAGGGTGCTGAAATCGAGAAAGCCGAGGTCGACCGCTTTCTTGATCTTGTAGGCATAGTCGCCAGCCAGCAGCACCCAGGAGATGTGGGTTTCCAGCCGATCGACCGGCTGCCCCAGCTTGCCCTGGAGTACGGCGATCAGGGTTTCCTGGTCGGCGAGGCGTGTTTTTCCGCTCATTAATTAACCCGGCGCAAAAATTTCCATGTGGGAGCGGCGCCAGCCCTCCCCTCAATCCCCTCCCGCGAGCGGGAGGGGAGACGACCGCCCCTTCCCCCGCAAGCGGGGGAAGGTTGGGATGGGGGTTGGCCGCGATTCATCGGTGAAATCGGCCCGAGGGCGGGCCTCCTACAACCCATGGTAATAAGTCGCTACAACACCCTGACGATGCGCTTGATGGCCGCATCTTCCGCGCTGGTGGCGATGGCGAAACCGAGCGTCGCAACCAGCTTGAGCATGTTGTGGTTGCTTGCCAGCACTTCGCCTTCCATGATTTTCAGGCCCCTGTCGCGGGCCGCATCCATCAGGCTGCCCATCAGCTTGTGGCCGATGGCCTTGTGCTGCCACTGGTCGCTCACCACCAGGGCAAATTCGCAGGATTCGCCGTCGGGGTTGATGGCGTAGCGGCTGACCCCGATTTCCACTTCTTTGCCGCTTTCTTCGGTCACGGCGATCAGCGCCATTTCACGGTCGTAGTCGATCTGCGTGAAGCGCGCCAGCATGGTTTGAGAAAGTTCCTGCATGGTGTTCATGAAGCGGAAATACTTGGCTTCGTCCGACAGGGCGCGCACGAACTCCTGCACCATCTCGGCGTCTTCAGGGCGGATCGGCCGAATGGTGATTTCCGTGCCGTCCGGCAACTGCCAGTTGGTGACCAGGTGGGAAGGGTAGGGATAGATCGCCATGTGGGCATAGCGGTCGCCGGAGACCGGGGCGAAGTCCACCATCACGCGCGCATCCGCTGCCAGTGCGCCGTTCTCGTCGACGATCAGCGGGTTGATGTCCATTTCCTTGAGCCAGGGCAGCTCGCAGACCATCTCCGAAACGCGCAGCAACAGGCTTTCCAGCGCCTCCATCTGGATCGGCGGCATGTGGCGGAAAGCGCCGAGCAGTTTCGAGATGCGCGTGCCGGCAATCAGCTCGCGCACCAGAAAGCCGTTCAGGGGCGGCAACGCAACGGCGCGGTCTCCCAGCACTTCCACTGTGGTGCCGCCGGCGCCGAAGGTGATCACGGGGCCGAACACCGGGTCCGAAGTCACGCCCAGCATCAGCTCGCGGCCATTGGGCTTGACCACCATCGGCTGGATGGCGATGCCGTCGATATGCGCCGCCGGACGGTTTTTCTTCACTTCGCTGATGATGTCCTGGTAGGCGGCGCGCACTGCGGCCGCGTTCATCAGGTTGAGCTTGACGCCGCCGGCATCGGATTTGTGCGTGATGTCGGGCGAGTTGACTTTCATCGCCACCGGGAAGCCGAGTTGCTGGGCCAGGAGCAGCGCCTCGCCGGGAGAGCGGGCGATGACGGTGCTTGCCACCGGGATGCGGAATGCAGCCAGCAAGGCCTTGGATTCCATCTCCGAGAGCACCTTGCGCCGTTCGGACAGGACGGTTTCGATCAGCATGCGCGCGCCTTCCACGTCCGGCTCGTCGCGGTGCGAGAGCGGGCCGGGAGTTTGCGCCAGCAGGCGCTGGTTGCGGTAGAAGGCAGTGATGTAGGAGAAGGCCTCGACCGCGGATTCCGGCGTGCTGAAGGTGGGGATGCGGGCCTGGGCGAATGCGGCCCGTCCTGCCTTGATCTGGATGTCGCCCATCCAGCAGGTCAGCAGCGGCTTGTTGAAGCGGCTGGCGATCTCGATCAGCGTGTTGGCCACTGCCAGCGGGTTGGTCATCGCCTGTGGGGTGAGGATCACCAGCGCGCCGTCCACGCCGGGGTCTTCCATGCACAGGGTGACCGCGTCGCGGTAGCGCTCCGGCGTGGCGTCGCCGATGATGTCCACCGGGTTGTTGTGCGACCAGGTGGCGGGAAGCACTTTATTCAGCGCCTCGATGGTCTGGTCGGACAGGCTGGCCACGGTCACGCCCAGGTCGACCGCATGGTCGATCGCCATCACGCCCGGCCCGCCGCCGTTGGTGACGATCGCCAGGCGGTTGCCGCTGGAGCGGTGGGGCGAGGCAAGGGCCTTGGCGGCGGAAAACAGCTCGCCGATCGACATCACGCGCACCACGCCGGCGCGGCGCACCGCGGCGTCGAACACGTCGTCGGAGCCGACCAGCGCGCCGGTGTGCGACATCACCGCCTTCGAGCCGGCGGCGTGGCGCCCCACCTTGACCACGAACACCGGCTTGGAGCGGGCGGCAGCACGCAGGGCGCTCATGAAGCCGCGCGCCTTGTGGATGCCCTCGATGTAGATCAGGATGCTCTCGGTTTGCGGGTCTGAGGCCAGATAGTCGAGAATTTCGCCGAAATCCACGTCGGCCGAAGTGCCCATCGAAACCACGCTGGAGAAGCCGATGTCGTTGGCTGGCGCCCAGTCCAGGATGGCGGTGCAGAGCGCGCCCGATTGCGATACCAGTGCGAGCTTGCCGGGCTTGACGTTGCCTTTGAAAAAAGTGGCGTTGAGGCCGATGCCGGTGCGCATGATGCCCAGGCAGTTGGGGCCGATGATGCGCACGCCGTAAGTTCTGGCGTTGGCCAGCATGGTGCGCTCGATCTCGGCGCCACGGGCGCCTATTTCGCTGAATCCGGCGGACAGTACTACCGCAGCACGCACGCCGTGCTTGCCGCAGGCTTCGATGACGTCGGGCACGGTTGCCGCATTGGTGCAGATCACCGCCAGTTCAACCGGCTTGCCGATTTCTTCAATCGTGGCATAGGCGCGTTTGCCCTGGATTTTCTTGTGGTTGGGGTTGATCGGGTAAAGCTTACCCTTGAAGCCGCTTTCCAGCATGTTCTTGAATACGATGGCTCCCACCGAATCGGCGCGGTCGCTGGCGCCGATGATCGCGACTGATTTGGGGGAGAAAAGGGTACTGAGGTAATGTTGTCCCATGGGCTTGCACTCGTTGTGGTTTAGGTTAAATATAGCGGAAAGGAAGATGGATGGCCGAATCTGATGTGTTCAGCTTCTTTCAAAAAACCGTACACACCACGAATAACACGAATGTTCACGAATGAACACAAATAGTTATTGGGTAGCAACGCTAATTGTTTGATTATTCGTGAACATTCGTGTTCTATTCGTGTAAATTCGTGGTTAATTGCTTTTTTAGCAACATTCATTCTGGTTGACGGCACGATTTCAGGGGTGACAATTGCATACTGGTTATATCACCCATCCGGATTGCCTCAGGCACGACATGGGGGCGCACCATCCGGAATCCCCGGCGCGACTGCGCGCCATCGAAGACCAGCTGATCGCTTCCGGCTTGCTGTCCTTCCTTCAGTGCCATGATGCTCCGCTTGCCACGTTCGAGCAACTGGCGCGGGTGCATGCGCCGCATTACATCGAAGCCGTGCAAGCCGCAGCGCCCCAGCATGGGCTGGTTTACCTCGACCCGGACACGGCGATGAATCCCTTCACGCTGAACGCGGCGCTGCGCGCCGCCGGGGCAGTGGTGCTGGCGACCGAGCTGGTGCTGGAGCGCAAGGTGGAGAATGCCTTCTGTGCCATCCGCCCGCCCGGCCACCATGCCGAATCCGCCCGCGCCATGGGTTTTTGTATATTCAATAATGTCGCGGTAGGCGTTGCGCACGCCATCGAAAAATTTGGCCTGAAACGCGTCGCCATTGCCGATTTCGACGTGCACCACGGCAACGGCACCGAGGAAATCTTCCACGACGATCCGCGCGTGATGCTGTGCTCGACCTTCCAGCATCCCTTCTATCCCCACAGTGGCGCCGACAGCGGCAACGACCACATCATCAACGTGCCGCTGCCGGCGGGGACGGATGGCGCTGCATTCCGCAAGGCGGTGAGCGAGCGCTGGCTGCCCGCGCTGGAACGCTTTCGGCCCGAGATGCTGTTCATCTCCGCCGGCTTCGATGCCCACTGGGAGGACGACATGGCGATGTTC
>JAIOJM010000129.1 GCA_019911785.1 Sulfuricella sp.
CAGCTTGCCGCCGAAAAAGGTCGACATCAGGAAAGTCTCGGCGGCATCGTCCAGGTGCTGCGCCAGCGCCAGCACGTTGTAGCCGTTCTCCCGCGCCGCGCGGTAGAGGATGCCGCGCCGCATGCGCGAGCAGAAGGCGCAGAAGGAATCGCCCTGCATGGATTTTCCCGCCTGCTCAACGATCGGCTGGCTTTCGTAGAAATAGGGGATACCCAGTTCCGCCATGTAACCCTTGAGCGGCGAGGGATCGAAATCTGGCGACTGCGGATCCACCGTCGCCGCCGCCAGTTCGAAGCGCACCGGCGCCTTCTTTTGCAAAGCGATCAGCACATGCAGCAGGGACAGGCTGTCCTTGCCGCCGGACACCCCGAGCAGCACCCGGTCGCCTTCGCGGATCATGGAGAAATCGCCGATCGCGCGGCCGGCAGCACTCATCAGGGATTTTGGCGGCTTGATGGGTTCGTTCACAGTCCTGTCCTAAAACATTAACCACGAATGGCACGAATGTTCACGAATTGGCACGAATAAAAGCTTTTCATTCGAGTTCATTCGTGAACATTCGTGTAAATTCGTGGTGGGATTTTGATCAAAAAAATCACAAACTCGCGCTCCGTCCGCCATCCACCGGCAAGATCGTGCCGGTAATGTAGGGGGCATCCTTGACCAGGAACAGCACCGCGCGCGCGATGTCGTCGGGCGTGCCCTCGCGCTTCAGCAGGGTATGAGCGATGATGCGGCGACGTTCCTGGTCGTCGAAGGTGGGATCCCCCTCCGGCCACATGATCGGACCCGGCGCCACGGCATTGACCCGCACCTCCGGGCCGAGCTCATGGGCGAGCGACTTGGTCAGCGCCACCAGGCCGGCCTTGGCGATACTGTATACGAGGTAGCTTTTCATCGGCCTCTCGGCGTGAATGTCGGCGATGTTGACGATGCAGCCGTGGCTGTGGCGCAGCCTCTCGGCCGCAGCCTGCGACAGGAACAGCGGCGCCTTGAGGTTGGTGCCGAGCAGGTCGTGCCAGTCCTTTTCACCAATCTCGCCCACTGCGGTCGGATAAAAGCTGGAGGCATTGTTGATCAGCACGTCGAGCCGGCCGTAGCGTTCCACTGTGGCGGCGACCAGTTCCGGCAGCCGTTCCACGTCATGCAGATCGGCCTGCACCAGCGCCGCCGAATCCGGCCGCAAGCTGTTCAACTCGTCGCGCAGCGCCTCGGCCTCCGCCGCCGAGGAGCGGTAGTGGATCATCAGGTTCGCACCTTCTCCGTGCAGCCGGCGGCAGATCGCCGCGCCGACCCGCTTCGCGCCGCCGCTAATCAATACGACTTTGCCTTGCATGCTTTCTCCATTACACTGGAATTGCCCTGAATTTATCACACTTGTCATGTCCCCACTACCCGCACCCGACCCGGCCGCGCTGGAATACAGCGAAAAGACCGCCGCCCTGATCAGGGGTGAAATCGCAGCCGCCGGCGGCTGGATTCCCTTCAGCCGCTTCATGGAGCTGGCCCTGTATGCACCCGGCCTCGGTTACTACAGCGCCGGCATGCACAAATTCGGCGCGGCGGGCGACTTTGTCACCGCCCCGGAAATCTCCGCCCTGTTTGGCCAGACCCTGGCGCAGCAAGCCGCTCAGGTGCTCGGGCTCACCGCCGGAAACATTCTGGAAATCGGCCCCGGCTCCGGCCGTCTGGCTTTCGACCTGCTCTCCGAACTGGAGCGGCTGGGGCAGTTGCCGGAGCACTATTTCCTTCTTGAAGTGAGCGCCGACCTGCGCCAGCGCCAGCAACAGCTCCTGGCGCGGTTCGCATCGCGAATCGAATGGCTGGACAGACTGCCCGCTTCCTTTTCAGGACTGATCATCGGCAACGAGGTGCTCGATGCGATGCCGGTGCACCTCGTCGCCTGGGGTGAAGACAGCATCCTCGAACGCGGCGTTGGCATGGAGGACGGCCGGTTCTCCTGGAGCGAGCGCAAACCGACGTCGGGAGAGCTGTTCGACGCCGCCGCCGGCCTGGATGTTCCTCCCGGCACGATAAGCGAAATCGGCCTCGCCGCACGCGGTTTCATTGCCACCCTCGCCGGGTTGCTGGAGAAGGGTGTGATCCTGATGCTGGATTACGGTTTCGGACAGAACGAGTACTACCATCCCCAGCGCAGCTCGGGCACCCTGATGTGCCACTATCGCCACCACGCCCACGACGACCCGTTTTATCTGCCGGGCCTGCAGGACATCACCGCCCATGTGGATTTCACCGCCATCGCCGAGACCGGCGTCAGGCACGGCTTGAAGCTGCTGGGCTATACCAGCCAGGCCCATTTCTTGATCAACAGCGGCATCACCGACTTGCTGGCACGCGCCTCGCCCGAACAGGCGAGCGCCTACCTGCCGCTCGCTGCCCAGGCGCAGAAGCTGCTCAACCCGGCGGAAATGGGCGAACTGTTCAAGGCGATTGCCCTGGGCAAGGGCGTGGACATCCCTCTGCTCGGCTTTGCACACGGCGACAAATCTCATATGCTGTAATCATGGCCAGTTTCCTGAAATATGCGTTATATCTCGTACTTCTTGCCGGTGCGGTTGCGCTCGGGCTATTCGCCTATTCCAAAACACGCATCACCGTCACCCTGGAGCGCCCCACTCGCGGCCCGGCGGTAGATGCCGTCTATGCCACCGGCACGGTCGAGCCGGTTTACTGGAGCAAGGTTGCACCGCTGGGCACCGGCCGCATCGCCGCCATCCTCGCCCGCGACGGCGACCCGGTAAAAAAGGGCACGGTTCTCGCCCGTCTGGAAGATCAGGACAAAAGCGCCAACGTCATGCAGCTCGCCGCCCGGCGCGATTTCCTCAAGGATGAGCTGATACGCGCGCAAAATCTCCAGCGCAAAGGCTTCTTTAGCACCCAGGCGCTGGAACGCGCCGCCAGCGACCTGAAGCAGGCGGAAGCCGCACTCGCCGCCGCTAACAAGCCCCTGGCCGACACCCTGCTCACCGCCCCGATCGACGGCGTGGTGCTGCGCCAGGACGGCGAAGCGGGCGAAACCGTGCTGGCCAACCAGACCCTGTTCTGGGTGGGGCTGGCAAAGCCGTTGCGGGTCATCGCCGAAGTGGACGAGGAGGACATCGCCCGGGTGCATCCCGGCCAGCGCGTGCTGATCAAGGCCGATGCCTTCCCCGGCGTGGTGCTGGAAGGCTTGGTGGCGGAAATTACCCCCAAGGGCGACCCGATCAACAAGAGCTACCGGGTGCGCGTTTCACTGCCGGATGACACGCCGCTCAAGGTAGGCATGACCACCGAGACCAACATCCTCGTGCGCGAGGAAGCCCATGCCCTGCTGGTGCCAGCCGCCGCACTCTCCGGCGGCAAGCTGTGGGTGGCGGAAAACGGCCGGGCGAAGCGGCTGCCGGTCAAGACCGGAACCATCGGCGAGAAGAAAGCCGAAATTCTTTCCGGCCTGAAGGGAGACGAAACCGTGATCGCCAACCCGCCGCCGGAGCTGAAGGAAGGCGAGCGAGTCAATATTGGCCAGCCCAGACCCTGAAATTCAAAGTCATTAACCGCGAAGGACGCAAAGGTGCGCAAAGGAAAACAGATTCTTTTCGCTTTACCTTGCGATCCTTTGCGTCCTTCGCGGTGAAAAAATGCCCTTAATCCTCGACATCGCCCTGACCCACCTGAAAAACCGCAAGCGCCAGACCTTAGTGTCGGTGCTGGGGGTGGCGATGGGGGTGGGTTTCTTCATCGCCATGGCGGCGATGATGCAGGGTTTCCAGCACTATTTCGTCGCCAAGGTAATCGATGTCTGGCCGCACGTGGTGATCAAGGACGAGTACCGCAGCGCGCCGGTGCAGCCGGCGCAGCGGCTCTATCCCGACGGGGCGGTGAAGCTGCGCGGCCTCAAGCCGAGGGAAGATCTGCGCGGCATCCGCGACGCCAAGACCGTGATCGCCGAACTCAACCGGCGCGAGGGCATGGTGGCCGCGCCGACCCTGCGCGGGCAGGTGTTCCTGCGCTACGGCGTAAAGGATTTCTCCTGCACCCTGGTCGGCATCGACCCGCAGCAGGAGCGCCGCGTCAGCAACCTGGAGCACGACCTCATCGCCGGCAGCCTCAACGCCCTGTACAGCAATGCCAACGGCATCATCCTGGGAGAAGGGGTGGCCAAGCGGGTCGGGGCCGAAATGGGCAATCTGCTGTCGGTGATCTCGCCCGCCGGGGTGATCCTGAAAATGAAGGTGGTCGGCATCTTCCGCACCGGCATCACGGTGATCGACAACTTCGAGAGCTACGCCCTGCTGAAGAAGGCGCAGATCCTGCAGAACCGGCCCAACGTCATCAACCAGGTGCGCATCCGGCTCGACGACGTCGACCTCGCCGACACCACCGCCGCGGCGATCGAGGCGCGCTACGGCTATCGCAGCGAGGCGTGGAAGGAAACCTACCAGAACATCATGGGCATTTTCGTGATCCAGAACGGGGTGATGTATTCCACCGTGAGCGCGATCCTGATCGTCGCCGCCTTCGGCATCTTCAACATCATCTCCACCGTGATCCACGAAAAGACGCGCGACATCGCCATCCTCAAATCGATGGGCTTCGGCGAGGG
>JAIOJM010000012.1 GCA_019911785.1 Sulfuricella sp.
GGCAACGGCATGCCGGGCTTCCGCCATCGCCACCGGAAAATGGTAGCCTTCTTTCGCCATGAACTGGCGCACCGGTTCCGGCGCGTCATCCTGGCTCAGGGCCAGAATCTCGAAACCCTGCGCCCGGTAATCGCGATAAAAACGCTCCATGGCAGGCATCTCATGGCGGCAATAGGGGCACCAGGTGGCCCAGAAATTGACCAGCACCACCTTGCCGCGCAGCTGTTCCAGGCTGATTGGCCTGCCGTCCAGCAAGGTTACTTGCATGACCGGGGCCACACGGTTTTCGTCCGACACCCACGCCGGCGGACGGAACCAGGCATAGACAATCAGCCCGAGCAGCACCAGCGTCAGCCAGTCCGGCCGGTATTTTTTGACCCGCGCCCACATGTTGCCTGCTTTCACCCTCGCTCCCGATGCGTTATAGTTGCCCCGGATTTTAACATTGGAACCTGACATGCTCTGGGTCAAAGCATTTCACATCATCGCCGTGGTGACCTGGTTCGCCGCGCTGTTCTACCTGCCGAGACTGTTCGTCTATCACGCCATGAGCGAAGACGCCGTCAGCATCGAACGTTTCAAGGTGATGGAGCGCAAGCTCTACCGCGGCATCATGACGCCCAGCGCGATCATCGCGGTTACGCTCGGCCTGTGGCTGTGGCTCGGCTTCGGTTTTTCCGGCGGCTGGCTGTACGCCAAGCTGGCGCTGGTGACGGTGCTGCTCGGCTATCACGGGTATTGCGGCAAACTGCTCAGGGATTTCCGCGATGACCGCAACCGCCACGGCCATGTTTTCTACCGCTGGTTCAACGAATTCCCGGTGCTGATCCTGGTCGCCGTGGTGATTCTGGTCGTCGTCAAACCGTTCTAGCCTATCAAACCTGCCCCCAAAGGGGGCACGATCGCCCCTTCTCCCTCCGGGAGAAGGTTGGGATGAGGGCAGCCCCCACTCACAACCTGATCCCTGTCCGATAGCTTTCCTCGATCCGCTCGCAATACCTGTCGTACACCGCGTTGCGCCTGACCTTGAGGGTAGTCGTCAGCAGTCCCTCCTCCAGCGTCCAGGGTTCCTGCAGGGCGATCACCCGGCGCACCCGCACCCAGCGGGAAAACGACTTGAGCCGGGCATTGGCGTGCTTGATCAAGGTTTTTTCATCGCTTTCCCGGGTCACGGCCAGCAACACGAGATAGGCGCGTCCTTCACCCACCAGCATCGCCTGCTCGAACAGGGGGTCGTCGAGTATCGCCATTTCCGCATCCTGGGGCGAGACTTTCTCGCCGTTGGACAGCACCAGAATATCCTTGGTGCGGCCCTTGATGATGATCTTGCCCGCCGGGATTTCCGCCAGATCGCCGGTATTCAGCCAGCCATCCGCATCCAGCACCGCCGCAGTGGCCTCAGGATTATGCCAGTAGCCCAGCATCACGGAGGGTCCGCGCACCAGCAGCTCGCCCGCCTCGTTGACCCTGACCGCCACGCCCGGCAAGGGGGCGCCGACCGTAACCGGATCGTTGTCATGCTCGCGGTTGCCGGCCACTATGGGCGACGCTTCAGTCAGGCCGTAACCCTGGAGCATGCCCAGCCCCAGGCCGATGAACGATCGCGCCACGCGCAACTCCAGCGGCGCGCCGCCCACCACCGTCAGGCGCATGCGCCCGCCGAGCCGGTTCAGCACCGGGCCGGCAACCAGGGGTTGCAGCAAGCGGAGCAGCGCCTGCTCCACCTTGCCGGCGCGGCGCTCGAATTTGCGCCAGCCCAGCGCCACCGTGAGTGAAAACAGCATACGCTTGAGCGGCGAGGCGGCCAATGTCTGCTCGATCCGTGCGAGAAAACGCTGGAACACACGCGGCACGGCAACCATCACCGTCGGCCGAAGGAAAGCCAGGTCCTCGGCCAGCTGGTTGATGGAGCGGGCATAGGCCACCGGCATTCCGGCCTTGAGCGGCACGTAATAGCCGCAGGTGCGCTCGAACATGTGGGAAAGCGGCAACACCGAAATCAGCAGATCGCCCGGATGCAGGCTGACCACTTCCAGCGCCGCCGCCACGTTGCTGAGAATGTTGCGATGGGACAGCATCACGCCCTTGGGGCGCCCGGTGGTGCCGGAAGTGTAAACGAGGGTGGCGAGCGTGTTTTCGTCCAGCTCCAACGCCTCGAACGAGCCGCCGTTTTCGGGCAGCCAGCGGCTGGCGGGGAGGGCCGGGGCGGGCGCGTCTC
>JAIOJM010000130.1 GCA_019911785.1 Sulfuricella sp.
GACAATAACGCGGTCGTGCAACGGACGAATTTTCATTGTTTCAATCTCCTGTCAGGTCTGGGTTAACGAAATAAAATCCGGCAAACCGCCTGCGCTGTTTGCCGGTTAAAAAATTTTCGGGGATGGCGCTGTTAGCACTCACGCCCGACGAGTGCTAATAATAGGGGCTGGGCGCGCTAATTTCAAGGGGAAGAAGGTTTGAATTGTTGTTTAATATTAATTAACAGGATCGAATATGCACGAACTCAGTGAAGATGAAGCGAATGCTTCCCTGGAAAATTTCCTTTCGACTTGCGTCACGACGTTGCTCCGCCTGGAAGACCCGGAAAAATTTCTGGCGTGGATGCGTGAGTACGGGCCCTCGGTTTTTCCCGAAATATTCGGCCAGATTATCGATCCGGCAATGCGTCCCTCCGCCGCTTATTCTTTCGGAAGAATTATCTGGAATGCCACGCCGCTGCCGGGCAACCTTTTCAAGCCGCGTCCTTTGCCCAAGCCGGAGCGCAACGCGCCCTGTGCGTGCGGCTCGGGCATGAAATACAAACATTGTTGCGGGCAGACTGATGTCCCGGCTCTCCCCCTTGAGCCAGCGCTGATGTTGAACCTGGTGCTACGCAATCTGACACAAAAGCAGCTGGCGGACTTGCCCTATCGCAGCATTTCCCACGAAGGTCTGGCGCTGACCGCGCAGCAGTGGTTGGAAGAGGGTAAGGCGAATTGGGCCATCAAGCTGCTGGAGCCGATCTTTGCCGATCCGTCCAAACTTGGCGAGCATGATGAATATGCCTTTGATGTTTTGATGGATGCTTATCTGCATGAGGGTAAACCGCGCAAGCGTATCAATCTGATCGAGACGATGTTGCAGTCCGGCAGCCGGGCGTTGCGCGTCACTGCCATGCAGCGCCACTGCACCATGCTGGCAGACGCGGGCGATTATGAGGGAGCATGGGAGTTGTTCGGGGTGGCGATGCGTGAATACCCCGGCCAGTCTGCCTTCAGCCACCTTGAGGTGACGTTGCTGATGTCGCAGGGAAGAATGGCGGAAGCCAAGGAGCGCGCCAAATTCTGGGTGGCGACACTGCGCAGGCAAAACAATCCGGATCACGCCGAGCTTGTCGAATTTCTTGCCTCGATTGCCAATCGTCCGGCGGAAGCCATGTTTGATGTGGTCGCAGGAAAAAACCCGTTTCTCGGCCGCATGGCATCCCTGGTGCGGGATTTGCCGGACCCGGAAGTTCATTATTCGGTCGATGCCTCCGGTGATATGGGTGTGCTGGTTGCGGACAAAAAGCTGGCCAAGCTGGAGGCGGACTGGCACCGTTTATGCCCGCTAGGGAAGCCTTTTTCAACTCAATTATTGCCGCCTGATGGCATGGTCTGGCAGCCGCCTATCGCGGACCAGTGGGTGACGTTCCTGGAAAAGCATCCGCTCGCCTTTCAGTCGTTCGATATTCTGGACGATGTGATGCAGGCCGTCTGGCAGATGGAGATAATGACCGCCGCAATCGAGAAGCCGCTGATCCTTCCGCTGCAAGATCATGCGGTCAGGTTGTTCAAGGCGGTGACGGGCCGCGTGATGGTTGAACTGCCCTGGGCCGCGCTGCCAAACCGCCCTGCCTTGCGCGTGTTGGTGGATGCTATTTGGTACGGCATCGATCATGGCCGCCGGGAAGCGGTTTTCCCTCTGATGGAAGACCTGGTGTTGCGGTTCAATCCAGACGACAACCACGGCCTGCGCGAGACACTGGCGCGAGAATATTTACGCGCCGGGCAATACGAAAAAGCGTTGGCGCTCTGCGCGCGCTATCCCGGCGACATGATGGCGGACATCGCCTTCGGCCGGGTGTTGGCCTTGTTCAAATTGAACAGAAAAGGCGAGGCGCTGACAGCGTTGGTCGAAGCCAACGAGCATCTTCCCGAGGTTGTGCCCATGCTGGTAAAGGACAACCCGCGCCAGCCGAAATCGGAAAAATTTGGCATGCGCGTCGGAGGCAAGGAACAGGCGTGGCATTACAGGCAGGACGCACTGGCGTTATGGCAGGGGGATGCGCTGGAATGGCTGCGGGCTGCGGGGCCCTCTTTGCGCAAGAAGAAGTCGGAGCGATGAGTCGGGTACCAGTCGGTCGTTATTTGAACGCAGCCGCGTAGTGCCCGCAGGGCGAGATACTACTGATCAGCCGACGGCGACCACGGCATAGCCGTGTGCTTCGCGCTCCGTGCCGATGATCTGCAGCCAGGCGCGCAGTTCGTCCACCGA
This sequence comes from Sulfuricella sp., assembly GCA_019911785.1. The sequence goes on from JAIOJM010000130.1 coordinate 2,258, forward strand.
ACCGACCGGCTGCTTGCGGTGCCGCCGGCTGCGCCGGCCGAGGCTGCCCCAAGTTCGGGTTAGCACCAGGTCGCCGAGCAGGTCGTGGCCGAAGGTGACGGCATACCAGCTGTGGCGGTTTTTGTCGTGGTCGTGTTTTTCCCAGTAGAGCATGGCGCCATTATAAACAAATCGGCCCTTGATTCTGCTGTGAGATAATGGATGCAGTCAATTAACGGACACGCAGTCTTCAATGTCTAACCAGGAATTTCTGCATCGCAGTCTGGCCGCCGTCTGGCATCCCTGCACCCAGATGAAGCAGCATGAAACCCTGCCGCTGGTGCCGATCGCGCGCGGCGAGGGGGTGTGGCTCACCGACTTCGAAGGCAAGCGCTATCTCGACGCGGTGAGTTCGTGGTGGGTCAACCTGTTCGGCCACTGCAATCCGCGCATCAATGCCGCGCTGAAGGATCAGCTGGACCAGCTGGAGCATGTGATGCTGGCCGGTTTTACTCACCAGCCGGTGGTCGAGCTGTCCGAGCGGCTGTCGCAGTTAAGCGGGCTGGGGCATTGCTTCTACGGCTCGGATGGCGCCTCGGCGACCGAGATCGCGCTGAAGATGAGCTTCCATTACTGGCGCAACTCCGGCCGCCTGGAAAAGACCCGCTTCGTCAGTCTGCGCAACGGCTATCACGGCGAAACCGTGGGTGCGCTGTCGGTCACCGACGTGGCGCTGTTCAAGGATACTTATGCGCCGTTGCTGCGGGAAAGCGCGCAGGTGCCGACGCCCGACTGGCGTTATGCCGAGCCGGGAGAGTCGGCGCGGGATTACGCGCTGCGCTGCGGGGCGGCTTTGCGCGCACACCTGGAGCGCCATCACCAGGAAACCGCGGCCTTGATTCTCGAGCCGCTGGTGCAGGGCGCGGCGGGGATGGGCATGTACGATGCCGAATACCTGCGCCGGGCGCGGGCGATCTGCGACGAATTCGAGGTGCACCTGATCGCCGATGAAATCGCCGTCGGCTTCGGGCGCACGGGGACGATGTTCGCCCATCAGCAGGCCGGGATAAAACCGGATTTCCTGTGCCTGTCCAAAGGCATCACCGGCGGCTACCTGCCCTTGTCGGTGGTGCTGACCACCGATGCCGTTTACCAGGCGTTTTACCACGACGATACGGCGCGCGGCTTTCTCCATTCCCATTCCTACACCGGCAACGCGCTGGCTTGCCGCGCGGCGCTGGCGGTGCTGGATATTTTCGAACAGGACGGCGTGATTGCGGCTAACCGCGTCAAGGCCGCGAGTTTTAATGATATCGCCGCGCCGCTCAGGGCGCATACTCGTGTCCGGAATTTTCGCAACATGGGTATGATATGGGCGTTCGAGGTGGCGGACGCAGCGCCCGGCTTCGCCCGAAAATTTTTTGAGGAAGGACTGAAGCGCGGCCTGCTGCTGCGCCCGATCGGCAGCACGGTGTATTTCATGCCGCCCTACGTGATCAACGAGGAGGAAATGCGGATGCTGGTCTCGGGCACGCTGGAAATCCTTGAAAACTTAATTGAACCGCAGAGGCGCAGAGGCGCAGAGGAAAAACAATGAGTTATAGCATTGTACGACCTCGTCCATTTGGAGATGCGGAAAATTGTTGTAACCCATTTATTTCTCTGCGCCTCTGCGCCTCTGCGGTTAAGCAATTACTGTTTTTCGGATTCGTGGTTACGCTTTTCCTTTTGCTTTTCACCGCAACGCTCATCCACGCCGCGCCACTGCCCGCGCCCGTCGCCAAGGCGCTGCGCGAAGCCGGCATCCCCGCCGCCAGTGTCGGCGTGTTCGTCCAGGATGTTTCTGCCCGCAAGCCGCTGATCGCTCACCGGGCCAATCAGTCGATGAGCCCGGCCTCGATCATGAAGCTGGTGACCACCTATGCCGGGCTGGAGCTGCTGGGCCCGGCCTATACCTGGAAAACCGAGGTGCTGACGGGCGGGGCGGTGGCCGGGGATATCCTGACGGGAGACCTGATCGTCAAGGGTTACGGCGACCCGGCACTGACGCTGGAAAGTTTCTGGAGCCTGTTGCGCGATGTGCGCGGGCTGGGTATCCGGGAAATCCACGGTGATCTGGTGCTGGACAACAGTTATTTTCAGGCTAATGGCGGCGATCCCGGCTCCTTCGACAACGAGCCTTTCCGCCCTTACAACGTGATGCCCGAGGCGCTGCTGGTGAACTTCAAGACCGTCCGCTTCCGTCTCGTGCCGGAAGAGGGGGGCGGTGTGCGCATCATCGCCGACCCCGCGCCCGAGCGGCTGCGCATCGTCAACCGCCTGCT
>JAIOJM010000131.1 GCA_019911785.1 Sulfuricella sp.
CTGTTCATCGAAAAAGACTCCAGCATCAACGAGCACATCGAGCAGATGCGGCTATCCGCCACCAAGTCGTTGCTGGAGCGCGAGGACTGCGTGATCGTCGCCTCGGTTTCCTGCATTTACGGTATCGGCGACCCGGTGGACTACCACGGCATGATCCTGCACCTGCGCCAGGGCGAGACGATGTCCCAGCGCGATGCCATCAAGCGCCTCACCGAGATGCAGTATGATCGCAACGAGATTGATTTCCGCCGCGGCACCTTCCGCGTGCGCGGCGATGTGCTCGACATCTATCCGGCGGAAAGCGCGGAAACTGCGGTGCGGGTCAGCCTGTTCGATGACGAGGTCGAGAGCATATCCCTGTTCGACCCGCTGACCGGCCATATCCAGCGCAAGGTTCCGCGCTATACGGTTTATCCGTCTAGCCATTACGTCACCCCGCGTAGCACCACCCTGCGGGCGATTGAGGCGATCAAGGCCGAGCTGCGTGACAGAATCGAGTTTTTCCAGAAGGAGCATAAATTAGTGGAGGCGCAGCGGATCGAGCAGCGCACCCGCTTCGACCTGGAGATGCTCAACGAACTGGGGTTCTGCAAGGGCATCGAGAACTACTCGCGCCACCTTTCCGGCAGGAATCCGGGCGATCCGCCCCCCACGCTGATCGACTACCTGCCGCCCAACGCGCTGATGTTCCTCGACGAAAGCCATGTCACCATCCCGCAGATCGGCGGCATGTACAAGGGGGACCGGGCGCGCAAGGAAAATCTGGTGGGATATGGCTTCCGCCTGCCCTCTGCACTCGATAACCGGCCCCTGCGCTTCGACGAGTTCGAGAAGGTGATGCGGCAGTCGATTTTCGTTTCCGCCACGCCCGCCGATTACGAGGCGCAGCATGCCGGTCAAGTGGTGGAGCAGGTAGTACGGCCCACCGGCCTGGTGGATCCGAAGATCGAGGTGCGTCCAGCTGCCAACCAGGTGGAAGATCTGCTCTCCGAGCTCAATACCCGAATCGCGCTGGGCGAGCGCGTGCTGGTCACCACTCTGACCAAGCGCATGGCCGAGGATCTGACCGACTATCTGTCCGACCATGGAATCAAGGTGCGCTATGTGCACTCAGACATTGATACGGTGGAACGGGTCGAGATCATCCGCGACCTGCGGCTGGGAGTGTTCGATGTGCTAATTGGCATTAACTTGTTGCGAGAAGGTCTTGATATTCCAGAAGTATCATTGGTGGCAATTCTGGACGCAGACAAGGAGGGCTTCCTCCGTTCCGAGCGCGCCCTGATCCAGACTATCGGAAGGGCGGCACGCCACATCAATGGCACCGCGATTCTCTATGGCGACAAAATCACCAATTCCATGCGCCGTGCAATCGATGAGACTGAGCGCCGCCGGACAAAGCAGGTTGCCCACAACACCGCTCACGGCATCACGCCGAAAGGTGTTACCAAGCGTATCAAGGACATCATCGATGGCGTGTTCGATATCGACACCGCCCAGAAGGAACTGAAAGTCGCCCAGGAGCTTGCTGCCTACAAGCACCTGGACGAGAAGAAACTGACCAAGGAAATCAAGCAGCTGGAAAAGGAAATGCTGGCCTGCGCCCGGAATCTTGAGTTCGAACGTGCCACGCAGCTACGCGACAAACTGAATCAGATCAAGGCTCTGATGTTTAAAACTTAACCCTTACCACAGCTTTTGGCGGTGGGTAAAAGGTCAATGGCCCGGATTTTTCATGAAGGTAACCACGTTGACGCCAGGCGGCGTACGCGAGCCGCAGGACATTTCATCGTCGAGCTCCAGCTCTGCTTCATGCAGCTGGTTGATGACTTCGACGTAATCCTTGTCCTTCGCCATCATCAGCGCCGTGCGACCACCTTCGTTCTTGGCACGGACATCCGCACCCGCCTCCAACAGGGCGTCAACGACACCCGCTTCACCATAGCCTGCAGCAAGCATCAACGGACGAGTGCCATAGCCAATCCGGGTTTCGATATCGGCTCCGGCGTCGATCAATGCGCTAACGATTTCGGGAAAGCCACGATTAAGCTCGTGGTTGTACAGCGCTTTCATCAGTGCGGTCCAGCCTTGTGGATCCGTAGCATTGACGTCCGCACCAAGTTCGATCAGTGCTTTCACCATTTCGAGGTGACCCGCTGCAGCAACCAGCATCAGCAATGAGGTGCCGTCATCGTTGCGGATATTGCAGTCCGCGCCACCTTGCAGCAGGGCACGAATTTGAACGGTGTCGCCAGTAGCGGCGGCATTGAACAGGTTGGCAGACATAGTATTCTCCACGGCGATTTCAGAAAAGTGCACGTATTGTAATAATAGTTTAGTTATTTGGTCAACTATTAAAATCGATTAAGTATCGCGTCATTCATCACAAATTCCATATAATTCTAGTCCATTGCGTATTTATGTTAATTTTTGGTATGGGGTGGATGGAATTGGAAAAAATTAAAATACTATTTGTCTGCATGGGCAATATCTGCCGATCTCCGACCGCTGAAGGGGTGTTTCGCCACCAAGTCTCTGAGGCGGGCCAGGCCGACAATATCATCATTGACTCGGCAGGTACCCATGATTACCACATCGGCTCGTCGCCCGACAGAAGAGCCCAACAGGCTGCGCTGCAACGGGGTTATGACCTGAGCAGTCTGCGCGGGCGGCAGGTTGGCACCAATGATTTTCACGAATTCGATTATGTTCTGGCGATGGACAGGGAAAACCTGGCCAATCTGTTCCAGATCTGCCCGCCGCAGGAGCAGCACAAACTCAAGCTGTTCATGGAATTCAGCAGGGGATTCAGCCAACGCGAGGTGCCCGACCCTTACTATGGGGGGAATCGGGGATTTGAGAACGTTCTGAATATGGTAGAGGATGCTGCATCCGGCTTGCTGGAAGAAATCCTGGCAAGAAAGATCGCAAAGGGGTAACGCGAGATTGCACGATCCATCGGGAAGTTTCCTTCCCGATGGGTGCGAGGGTGAGGTTACTTGTGCTGCGTTTCGACCTGGACCAGCGGAGCACTTTCTTCCACGATTTTTGGGCGTGGTGCACGGCGTGGTCGTACCCGTTCCGGTGCACTGGCTGCGGCTTCTTCTACAACCGCCTTGATTTTATCGGGGCTGGTTTCCACCATGACCAATTCGCTGGCATCCGGCACGGCTTGCGGGGCGCGACGACGTGGGGCACGCGGCTTGCTTTCGGCCGGGGCAGCAGCTGGTGCGATGTCGGCCGGGATAGCGGCAGGTGCGACTTCGACTGGGGCAACGGCAGGCGCGGCTTCAACTGGGGCAACGGCAGGTGCAACTTCAACTGGGGCTGCAGCAGCGGGTTCCGCTTCAACCGGTTTGGTTGGCTCGGCAGGCGCTATTGAAACAACGGCAGGCTCCTGAACGACAACAGGCAGTAACGCTTCGGGCGCCTTTTCAGGTGCGGCTTCTACTTTTTCGACTCTCGTGCCGGTCATCTCTGGAGCAGCAGCTTCGAGCGCTTTCTCGCTTGGAGCTTCGGCGCTTTCAGGCAGATTGCGTGGCGCTTCCGGACGCTCCGTGCGTTCTCCGCGCTCACGCCGACCGCCGCGGCGCCCGCGTCGGCTCCTGGGCTCCTGGGCTTCGGTTTCACCTGTCTTCTCGGCTGTTGCAGGGGCAGTCGCCTGAGGGGCGACCACTTCCTTTTCCCTCTTTACTTGCGGCTGACCGGGCGCGCGCGGCTTTTGCCCGCCACGACCTTCTCCGCGTTCGGTGCGGCGCGGCTCACCCCGCTCAGCCTCACGCTCACGCTTGCCTTCGCGGCCTTCGCCACGCGGTTCTCGGCGCTTGGGGCTTGGCGCGGGACGCGCCTTGGGCTTGACCTCTTCTTCAGGCTGAGCGCCACCTAAACCTTGCAGCCATGTCTTGACCTTGCCAAACCAGGTTTGCTTGGTTTTTTCCTCGGTCACCATCGGTGCAGGCTGCCCGGGTGTGATGCCGCGCACTGCGGCGATCTGGCGTTGCGGCTTGTCTTCCGCGGACAAGGTTTTCTCGGCGGCGGTTTCAGCCGGCATTTCAACCATGCGATAGCTTGGTGTTTCCTCGCCACCCACTTCATCGCTGCGCAGCCTGACCACGGAATAATTCGGTGTTTCCATGTGGATGTTCGGGATCAGCATGATGCTGGTCCTGAATCGCGATTCGATTTCGTGAATTTCCGCACGTTTTTCATTCAGCAGGAAGGTGGCTACGTCCACTGGAACCTGGGCATGAACGGCGGCCGTGCTGTCCTTCATGGCTTCTTCCTGCAGGATCCTCAGGATATGCAAAGCGGAGGACTCGGTGCCGCGGATGTGACCGGTGCCATTGCAGCGCGGGCAACCGATGTGGCTGGTTTCACCGAGGGAGGGTTGCAGGCGCTGGCGAGACAGTTCCAGCAGGCCAAAGCGGGATATCTTGCCCATCTGGACACGTGCCCGGTCGTAATGCAGGCCGTCACGCAGGCGGTTTTCAACTTCACGCTGGTTGCGGGTGCTTTCCATGTCGATGAAATCGATCACCACCAGGCCGCCCAGATCGCGCAGGCGCAACTGGCGCGCCACTTCCTCGGCGGCTTCAAGGTTGGT
>JAIOJM010000132.1 GCA_019911785.1 Sulfuricella sp.
ACCGAGGCAATGCTGATGATGCGGCCATAACGCGCCTTCATCATTGCACGCAGAACAGCCTGGCTCAAGCGGAACACGGACTTCAGGTTGGTGTCCATGATGTCGTCCCATTCCTCTTCCTTCATCCGCATCAGCAGGTTGTCGCGCGTGATGCCGGCGTTATTGACCAGAATGGAGATTTCACCGAATTGAGCGCGTATGGCATGCAATACCTGCTCGATCTGCGCAGGGTCCTTGACGTTCAGAGCCAGCCCTACCCCCTTGATGCCCGCCTGGCTCAGATAGCCGCTGATATTGTCTGCGCCGGCCTGGCTGGTCGCCGTGCCGACAACGGTTGCGCCCTGCTTGCCGAGCTCCAGCGCGACAGCCTGGCCAATTCCGCGACTGGCGCCTGTCACCAAAACAATCTGCCCATCCAGCATTTGACTATTCTCCCCGATTATTTCAATGTATCCATTGCCTGGCGCAGCGCCGCTTCATCAGACAGCGCGAATGCCTGCATATTGCCGTCGATGCGCTTGTTCAGTCCGGCCAGCACCTTCCCCGGCCCGCATTCCGCGAGTTTGAGGATGCCTTGATCGGCAAAACTCCTGACCGTTTCCACCCATCTCACCGGGCTGTACAGTTGGCGCGCCAGCGCATCCTTGATGCCGGCTTCATCGCCGTGACTTTTGACATCGGCGTTATGCACCACCGGAATTTGCGGCGCCTTGATCGAAATCGTCTGCAGACGCTGCGTCAGCGCATCCGCCGCCGGGCGCATCAGGGCGCAATGGGAGGGAACGCTGACCGGCAGCGGCAGCGCGCGTTTTGCGCCCTTTTCCTTGGCCAGCGCCATGCCGCGCTCAACCGCGGTTTTGTGGCCTGCGATCACGACCTGGCCAGGCGAATTGAAATTGACCGGCTCCAGCACCTCGCCTTGCGCTGCTTCGGCGCAAACGGCACGCACGGCATCGTCATCGAGACCCAGAATCGCCGCCATGCCGCCCACCCCTTCAGCCACTGCTTCCTGCATGGCCTGAGCGCGGAAGCGCACCAGCGGCAACGCATCGGCAAAGGACAAGGCGCCGGATGCAACCAGTGCGGTGTATTCGCCCAGGCTGTGGCCGGCCAGCACAGTCGGCCGCGCTCCTTGCAGGGCATTCCAGGCGCGGAACACCGCCACGCCGGCAGTCAGCATGACCGGTTGGGTGTTAACGGTCAGGTTGAGCTCTTCGGCGCTGCCGCCCGTGACCATGCCCCACAAATCCTGCTTGAGAATCTCTCCTGCCTCCTCGAAGGTCTCCCGCACGACAGGAAGCCCGTGGTAGCCATTCATCATGCCGACCGACTGCGAACCCTGCCCTGGAAATACGAATGCAAAACTCATTTTTTTACCTTCTCACCAAGTTACCAGTGCAGAACCCCAGGTGAAACCGCCGCCCACGCCTTCCATCAGCAGGGTGTCGCCGGGCTTGATCCGCCCGTCCCGGACCGCGACATCCAGCGCCAGGGGGATCGATGCGGCCGAGGTGTTGCCATGGATGTCGACCGTGACCACCACGTTATCCATGCTCATGCCCAGCTTCTTGGCGGTGGCCTGGATAATGCGAATATTGGCCTGATGCGGCACCAGCCAGGTGATGTCCGACTTCTGCATGCCATTGGCCGCAAGGGTTTCCTCAACGATGGAATCCAGCACCCCGACCGCGAACTTGAACACACCGGCGCCGTCCATTTCGACGAAAGGATTGCCCTTTGCCTTGCCGCCCGAGAGGTACGCCGGCACGGCCAGCAGATGGCCATAGCTGCCGTCGGCATGCAGGTGGGTGGAAATGATTCCGGGCTCTTCGCTGGCTTTCAGGACAACCGCACCCGCCCCATCGCCGAACAGGACGCAGGTGTTGCGGTCGGTCCAGTCCATGATGCGGGAAAAGGTTTCCGCGCCCACGACCAGGGCGCACTTGCTTTGCCCGCCGCGAATGAACTGGTCGGCCGTCGCCAGGGCGTAGACGAAACCGCTGCAAACTGCCTGGATGTCAAATGCCGGGCCACCGCTCTTGATGCCGAGTTTTTCCTGGAGGATGCAGGCTGTACTGGGAAAGACAAAATCAGGCGTGGTCGTGGCGACGATGATCAAGTCGATGCTTTGGGGGTCGACGCCGGCCATTTCTATGGCCCGTTGCGCCGCCTGGAAAGCCAGATCGCTGGTGGCCTGGTTGTCTGCGACGATGTGGCGTTCGCGGATGCCGGTGCGGGAAAAAACCCACTCGTCAGAGGTGTCGACCATCTGCGCCAGATCGTGGTTGGTCAGGATTTTTTCCGGCAGGTAGCCGCCGGTACCGATAATGCGTGAATACATCAGGCCTTTTCCTCGCTTAACAGGGCCATTTGTTCATTGATCCGGCGCAGCACGCCGTTGCGCACTTCCTCGACAGCGCGCTCAATGGCGAACTGGAAGGCGAAACTATCCGCCGAGCCGTGGCTCTTCACCACCACCCCTTGCAATCCGAGGAGGCTTGCGCCGTTGTAGCGCCGATGGTCGAGGCGTTTCTTGAACGCGCTGAGAACCGGGTAGGCGATGAGGCCAGCCAATTGGGTCAGGAGGTTGCGCTTGAATTCCTGGCGCAGGAAAGTCGCCAGCATCTGCACCAGTCCTTCCGATGCCTTCAGCGCCACGTTACCGACAAAACCGTCGCACACTACCACGTCCGTGGTTCCTTTATAGATATCGTTGCCTTCCACGTTGCCATGGAAATTCAGATGGCTCTGGCGCAACAGCTCGGCGGTCTGCTTGACCACCTCGTTGCCCTTGATGTCTTCCTCGCCGATATTGAGCAGGCCGATGGTTGGGGCTTCCTTGTGCTCCACGGCGGAAACCAGCATCGCGCCCATTACCGCGAACTGGAGCAGGTGATTGGCAGTGCAATCCACATTGGCGCCAAGGTCGAGGACGTGGGTGTGGCCGTTCAGCGTGGGCATCATCCCGGCAATGGCCGGCCGTTCTATCCCCGGCAGCATTTTCAGGACAAAGCGGGAGATAGCCATCAGCGCACCGGTGTTGCCGGCGCTAACGCAAGCATTCGCCTCGCCGGTTTTTACCAGGTTGATGGCGACGCGCATGGAGGAATCTTTTTTGTTGCGCAAGGACAGCGCGGGCGGATCATCCATGGTAACCACCTCGCTGGCATGATGAATGCGCAGGCGAGGCGTAACCGAGGCCTTGAGGGATTGAAGCTCGGCTTCAATCGCCTCGGCCAAGCCGACTAATACTATATTGACTTCAGCGTCCCGTTTCAGGTACGCCAGAGCAGCAGGGACAGTGACATGGGGTCCGTGGTCGCCGCCCATGGCGTCGATCGCAACAGTGATATCCATTACGCTCGCTGCAAACCGCCTTTACCGGACGCCAGGTAACGCCGTTTATTCGCCCTTGGCACGCGCAACCTTTTTACCGCGGTAGAAACCGCTGGGGCTGACGTGGTGACGCAGGTGAATTTCCCCGGTGGTCGGCTCCACGGCCAACGGTGGGTTGGTCAGGAAGTCGTGCGCGCGGTGCATGCCACGCTTGGAGGGGGATTTCTTGTTCTGTTGTACAGCCATGATAACTCCTAATTTTTTCTCAAATCTTTCGTTTTCAGCGCGGCCAGTGCACTAAAAGCATTTGGTTTATCGGTTTCCGCCTGGCCAAAATCTCCGCCCGCCTTACAGTCACCCGGCGCGTGCGTGGGCGCCATCGGCAATCCCAGCAACACCTCATCCTCGACCAACGCCAGTACATCCATATTCGGATCCACCTTGATAGCGTCGGTCAATTCATCCTCGTTCACCACTGCCGGCAAAACCTGTTCATCCTCAATCAATTCCAGTTCGGAATCGAGGTCAACAGGATAAGCCAGAGCCCCAAGGCAACGCTGGCACCTAAGTTGCAGCGCACCCTTGACGGCGCAAACCAGAAAAAGATTATCGTTCTCGCCGCGCTTGCCGGTCAGGGTGTACTCCAGCGTACCGCTGCTGGAAAACAGTAAATCCTGCAGCCGACTCAGGTTTGCGACCGCGACACTACCGTTTAGCGATTCGCCGTTGCGCGCAAACTCGATGCTGTTGATGACGACCTGTTCAGGCATAAGGCGCGCATGATATAATTTTTACGATTGGCTGTCAAAAAACAAGCTCCATAAAGCAATTCCAAGAGCGATCCCAAGAGCAATCACAGCAACTTGATGTTTCGATAATTTAACGGGTTCTCGCGTGATCAAGAAAATTCTTATTGCCAATCGTGGCGAAATCGCGGTCCGTATTGTACGCGCCTGCTCCGAAATGGGGATTAAATCCGTCGCCATCTATACGGATGCCGACCGACATGCGCTGCACGTCAAAAAGGCCGATGAATCCTACAATATCGGCTCCGACCCGGTCATTGGCTACCTGAACGCACATAATATAGTCAATCTCGCCGTTGCGGCAGGTTGCGATGCACTTCATCCCGGCTACGGCTTCCTTTCGGAAAATCCCGTCCTGGCAGAAATCTGCGCCAAGCGAGGCATCAAGTTCATCGGCCCATCTCCGGAAGTGATCCACCGCATGGGCGACAAGATCCAGGCCCGTCGGGCGATGATCGATGCCGGAGTGCCGGTAATACCGGGCAGCAAAGGCAATCTTGACAACGTCAGGCAGGCAGTGGAGCTGGCCGCCAAAATTGGCTACCCGGTGATGCTTAAAGCTACCAACGGCGGCGGTGGACGCGGTATCCGCCGCTGCAACAGCGAAGAAGAACTGATCAAGAATTATGATCGCGTCGTTTCCGAAGCCACCAAGGCGTTCGGCAAGCCTGAACTATTCATGGAAAAATGCGTGGTCAACCCGCGCCACATCGAAGTCCAGATCATCGGCGACAGCTTCGGTAGCGCGATCCATCTGTTCGAGCGCGATTGTTCGATCCAGCGCCGCAATCAGAAGCTGATCGAAATCGCGCCTTCCCCGCAACTGACCCGCGCCCAGCGCGACTACATCGGCAAGATCGCCGTGCAGGCCGCCAGGACCGTCGGCTACGAAAACGCAGGTACGGTGGAGTTTCTGCTTGATCAGGACAACCAGTTCTACTTCATGGAAATGAATACCCGTCTGCAGGTAGAGCACACCATAACGGAAACCATTACCGGCATCGATATTGTACAGGAGCAAATCCGCATCGCCAGCGGCCTGCCCCTGCAGTACAGACAGGAAGACGTAAATTATCGCGGTTTCGCCATGGAATTCCGCATCAATGCCGAAGACCCGAAAAACGATTTTCTCCCCAGCTTCGGCCGCATCACTCGCTATTATGCGCCAGGCGGCCCCGGCGTGCGCACCGACGCGGCCATGTACACCGGCTATGTCATCCCGCCTTATTACGACTCCATGTGCGCCAAGCTCACCGTCTGGAGCCTGACCTGGGAAGGCGTGGTCGAACGGGGCAAGCGCGCCCTGAACGATATGGTGGTCTATGGGGTGAAAACCACGATTCCTTACTATCAGGAAATCATGAATCACCCGGATTTCCGTGGTGGAAAGTTCGATACCAGTTTTGTGGAAAACCACCCCGAACTGACAAACTATTCGGTGAAGCGCCCCAAAGAATTGCTTGCAGCCGCCATCTCGGCGGCAATCGCGGCCCATGTGGGACTTTGATTTCGACTTATTGATTTGTAACGCTAGGATAAAGCATGGCTAAAGTTTTCATCAGCGATCTGGTACTGCGCGACGGACATCAATCCCTGATTGCGACCCGCATGCGCACTGAAGATATGCTGCCGATCTGTGCCAAGCTGGACAGCGTGGGTTTCTGGTCTCTGGAAGCCTGGGGTGGCGCGACCTTCGACGCCTGCGTGCGTTTTCTGCGCGAAGATCCGTGGGATCGCCTGAAGAAACTGCGCAAGGCACTGCCCAACACCCGCATCCAGATGCTGCTTCGCGGCCAGAACCTGCTCGGCTACCGCAATTATTCGGACGACGTGGTGCGCGCCTTCGTCAAAAAATCGGCCGACAACGGCGTGGACGTGTTCCGCATTTTTGACGCCATGAACGACCTGCGCAACCTGCGCGTTTCCATCGAGTCGGTAAAAGCCAGCGGCAAGATCGCCGAAGGCGCGATCAGCTACACCACGAGCCCGGTCCACAACATCGGTTACTTTGTTGATTTGGCCAAGGAATTCGAAGCGATGGGCTGCGATACCCTGGCCATCAAGGACATGGCCGGCCTCCTCACCCCCGCCACCACAGCGGAGCTGGTCAAGGCGATTGCCGCCGCGGTGAAGATGCCGATCCACATGCACAGCCATGCGACATCCGGCCTTTCGGCGATGTGTTTCCTGCGTGCGGTGGAAAATGGCGCGACCATTCTGGACACCTGCAACTCCTCTTTCGGCGAGGGTGCCAGCCATACTTCCACGGAAAGCATGGTCGCCGCGCTGGCCGGCACCGAATACGACACCGGCCTGAGCCTGCCACTGCTGCAGGAAATCACCGCTTATTTCCGCGAGACCCGCAAAAAATACTGGCAGTTCGAAAGCGAATACACCGGCGTGGATACCCGGGTGCTGGTCAATCAGGTTCCCGGCGGCATGATTTCCAATCTGTCCAACCAGTTGAAGGAACAGGGCGCTCTCAACCGCATGGATGAAGTGCTGGCAGAAATCCCCCGGGTGCGCGAAGACCTGGGCTTCCCTCCCCTGGTCACGCCGACATCGCAGATCGTCGGCACCCAGGCCGTCTTGAATGTGCTGACCGGCGAGCGTTACAAATCCGTCACCACCGAGGTCAAAAACTACCTGCAAGGCCGCTACGGCAAGGCCCCCGGCGAGGTCAACGCACAGGTGCGCAGCATTGCCATCGGCAATGCCGAAGTCATCACCTGCCGGCCGGCCGATCAACTGGAAGACGAGATGGACAGGCTGCGCGGCGAGATCGAAGGCATCGCCAAGAGCGAGGAGGACGTGCTGACCTATGCCATGTTCCCGGAACTGGCCCGCACCTTCCTGCAGGAACGCGCCGCCGGCACGCTCAAGCCGGAGCAGCTGCTGCCGACCGGCAGCAATCTTTCCTGCGGTCCGTTTTATTCGCCGAACGAGTTCAATGTCACCCTGCACGGCGAAACCTATCACATTCATATCACCGGTTCCGGCAGGCCTGGCGAAGAGCAGCGCCCGTTCTTCGTCTCGGTCGACGGGGTGCAGGAAGAAGTGATTGTCGAGGCCCTCAACGAAGTGGAAGTCTACGGAGGCATGGGCGGCGTGGTCAGCGGCGGCGGCAGCAAATCCAGGGCCAAGGAAGGCGGCACGAAAGCCGGCGGAAAGCGCCCTCGCCCTTCGCATCAAGGTCACGTCACCACCGCCATGCCAGGCACCATCGTGGATGTGCTGGTCGTGCCCGGCACAAAGGTCAAGGCTGGCGACCCGGTACTGGTGATCGAGGCGATGAAAATGGAAAACGAAGTGCAGGCCCCGATCAACGGGACTGTGATCAATGTCTGGGTTGCCAAGGGCGATAGCGTCACCCCCGATGAGGCGCTGGTGGAAATCCAGCCGGAATAAAACTTAAAGGTTGGCGGGTACGCTACGCTAACCCACCTACAAATCATGCAACTCATTCTAGCCTCCACCTCCCCCTACCGGCGGGAACTCCTTTCGCGCCTCAAGCTCCCCTTCGAGGTCTGCTCGCCGGAAGTGGATGAAACACCGCTGGCCGGTGAAACCCCTGAGCAGACCGCCTATCGCCTGGCAATCGCCAAGGCCAAGGCGCCTGCCAGGGATTTCCCCGATGCCCTGATCATCGGCTCCGATCAGGTCGCCACGCTCGACGGCCTTCAGCTCGGCAAGCCGCATACCCATGACAACGCGGTCAAGCAGCTCACCATGATGCGAGGCCGTAGCGTGGTGTTCCATACCGCGCTGTGCCTGTACAACAGTCGCACCGGCAGCACCCAGGCCCGCACCATCCCGTTCACGGTGTACTTCCGCAAACTGAGCGACGCACAGATCGAACACTATTTGGTCAAGGAGCAGCCTTACAACTGTGCCGGCAGCGCCAAATCGGAAGGACTGGGCATCGCCCTGATCGAAAAAATGAGCGGTGATGACCCCAACGCATTGATCGGCTTGCCGCTGATCGCCTTGATTGAAATGCTTGAAAACGAAGGCATGCCGGTAATTTAAATGACGATCGGCACCCTCTACCTGATCCCGACCACGCTGGGAGAAAGCCCGCTTTCTTCAGTCATCCCCGAGCAGGTCCGCAACATTGCGGCGTCGCTAACCGTTTTTGTCGCAGAAAACCCCAAAACCGCCCGGCAATACCTGAAACAGCTGGAACTTGCCACGCCGCTACAGGACATCGAAATATTCACCCTGGACAAGCACACCAAGCCGGAGCAGCTGGAGCATTTCCTCCGGCCCGCGCTGGCGGGAAAGGATCTGGGGCTGGTGTCCGAAGCCGGCTGCCCCGCTGTTGCCGATCCCGGCGCGCTGCTGGTGCGGCTGGCACACAAGAAAGGGATCAGGGTAGTGCCGCTGGTGGGGCCCTCCTCCATTTTGCTGGCGCTGATGGCATCGGGCATGAACGGACAGGCATTCGCTTTCCACGGCTATCTGCCGATACAGAAAGCGGAACGCTGCAAGAAGATAGCCGAACTGGAGAAGGAGTCGGCAGCCAGGAACCAGACCCAGATTTTTATCGAAACGCCCTACCGCAATCAGGCGCTGCTGGAAGACCTCGTCCAGACCTGCGAACCCGGCACCGAACTGTGCGTCGCCACCGACATCACATTGGTCAGCGAACATATCGAAACCAGGGCTATCTCGGCGTGGCGCAAGAAGCTGCCTGACATCAGCAAAAGACCGACGATTTTCCTGCTCTATCGTCCGCGCTAAACCACTTCCTCGAACGATAAAATCCGGTCGAGACGGATTTCTTCCGCGCTGCCATCCTCGCGGCGGAATTTCAGCCATTCCGCGCCGTCACGGGTAGCCACATCCAGCGGCATGACTTTCTCCACCCTGTGCTGGCCTTCCAACCGGTATTCCAGCTTCAGCGGTATCCGGCGCAAAACGCTGAATTCCAGCCTCTCGTGCTGCATGCAAGCGATCGGCAGGTACTCCTGGCCCATGCTAGCGCAAGCCCATGCTGCCGTTCGCCAACGGATTGACGGCGCTCGCCGTGGCTGCGCCGAAGCGTTTGGCAAAGCGCTCTGCGATGCCTTCCTGCGGGGTGAAATCGATGATTTCCTCGGCCTTGATGACATCGCGCGCCACATAATCGGCACTGCCGAGGGCATCGGCCAAGCCGAGCTGGATGCTCCTTTCGCCGCTCCAGAACAGGCCGCTGAACATGTCCGGCGTTTCCTTCAGACGCTTGCCGCGCCCCTGGCGCACCACGGTAATGAATTGCTGGTGGATTTCATTCAGCATCGTCTGGGCATATTCTTTCTGGCTGGCGCTCACTGGCGAAAAAGGATCGAGGAATCCCTTGTTTTCACCCGCAGTCATCAACCGGCGCTCGATGCCCAGCTTTTCCATCGTACCGGTGAAACCGAAGCCATCCATCAGCACACCAATGGAACCGACGATGCTGGCCTTGTCGACAAATATCTTGTCGGCGGCGGCAGCAGCGTAATAGCCGCCCGAGGCACAGATATCCTCCACGACGGCATACAAAGGAATTTGCGGATATTTTGCACGCAGGCGCCGAATTTCGTCGTTGATGTAGCCGGCCTGAACCGGGCTGCCGCCAGGGCTGTTGATCAGCAGGATGACCCCTTTGGTTCCCTTGTCCTTGAAGGCATCGCGCAAACCGCCGATCACCCTGTCGGCGTGGGTGTCCCCCCCGGCAGCGATCACGCCGCGCAGTTCCACCAATGCGGTGTGCTTGCCGGTAAGCGGCTTCTCCCCCTTGTTGAACCAGCCCATCACCGCGAACAGCACGATGAACATGAACACGAGGGTCAGCAGCCGGAAAAAGATCGTCCACTGCCGCGCCCGGCGCTGTTCCTGCAAGGCTGAAAAGGCCAGTTTCTCCAGGGTCTTCCGCTCCCAGCTCTCGGGGTCAGCCATGATCATCCTTTCAATTTGAAGTAGTTATAACTTTAGCAGTTTCAGGCATGATCGCTCAGCCACCGGCTCAGCTCGCCGAAATCATCGGCGCAGACAAGCGGCGACAGCGCCAGCAGACCCTCCCGCGGATGCGCGCCGTAGCTCACGCCGACTGCGGACACGCCGGCATTGCTGGCCATTTGCAGGTCATGGCTGGTGTCGCCGATCATCAGGGTTTTCGCCTGCGGTACACCGAGTTCGTCCATGATTTCCAGCAGCATGCCGGGATGAGGTTTGGAAAAGCACTCATCGGCGCAGCGTGAAGTGTGGAAATATTGACCCAGGCCGGTTTGCTCAAAAACACGATCAAGTCCGCGCCGTCCCTTGCCGGTTGCCACTGCAAGCAGAAACCCCTCTTCATGCAATGTGGCCAGGGTTTCGGCTGCACCGGCAAACAGAAGAATTTCAGTATCCTGGGAAAGGTAATAATGGCGGTAACGCTCCACCAGCGCCCCGTAATCGGAGTGGGGCAATTCGGGGAACAGGGCGGCAATCGCCTCGTTCAGGCCCAGGCCGATAATGTGGCGGGCCTCGCTGTCGCCGGGTACCGGCAAGCCGACATCGCGGCTGGCAGCCTGAATGGAAAAGGCAATGGCCCCGGCCGAATCCATCAGGGTGCCATCCCAGTCGAAAACCAGCAAATCGAATTGTTTCGGCATGGCCTTATCTACTCCGCATCCAGATGGCGGAGAAACCGCTCCAGATCTTCCGGCAGAGGCGCCTCCAGGGACAGCTTCTCGCCCGTCAGGGGATGTTTGAGCGCCATCTTGCAGGCGTGCAAGAACATCCGCTTCAAACCGCGCTTTTGCAGTGCCTTGTTCAAGGGGAAATCGCCATATTTATCGTCTCCAGCAATCGGGAATCCCAGATGTGACAGATGGACACGAATTTGATGGGTACGACCTGTTTTGAGTTCCGCTTCAAGCAGACAGAATTCGGGCCAGGATTTTTTCAGGGTAAAGATCGTGTGCGCGCTCTGCCCTTCCTCGTTCACGCTGACCCGGCGTTCGCCGGAACCGGTCACGTACTTGAGCAGCGGCAACTTCACGCTTTGTTTGACGTTGCGCCATTGCCCCTTAACCAGGGTGAGATAGCGTTTTTCCGTCTCGCCTTCACGCATTGCACGGTGCAGTTCGACCAGCGCACTGCGTTTCTTCGCCAGCAGCAGGACGCCGGAGGTTTCCCGGTCCAGCCGGTGCACCAATTCAAGAAACTTGAATTCGGGATGCTCCAGGCGCATCTGCTCGATCACGCCGCGGCTGATGCCGCTGCCGCCATGCACTGCCATGCCGGCCGGCTTGTTGAGTGCAATCAGAGCATCGTCCTGATACAGGATATGCCGGGAAAGCACCTGTGGCGCAGCGGACTTGGGCTCCCCGTCATCAGCCGGCCTGGACGAACGTACCGGCGGAATGCGCAGTACATCACCCACGACCAGGCGGCAGGTGGCATCGACGCGCTTGCTGTTGACGCGCACTTCGCCGCTACGCAGGATGCGGTAGACATGGCTTTTCGGCACGCCTTTGAGGTGCTTGAACAGGAAGTTATCGATACGCTGGGATTCGCTGCTTTCGTCGATCGTTACCCAGGTCACGGATTCTTTGCTTAAATCATTCAATTTGCTTATACTTGTATATTGCGCTGGAGGAAACGGACGTTAAATTCGCCGTTACCGAGACGATTCATGAACGCCAGGATGCGGAATCGGTCGCTACCAGCCTGAAAATCCTGTCGGTTAATTTCGCTCACCACAAGAAAAAGTAGCGATGGTAAACGAATTGCGCGCTCAAAGCACTCGCAGATTTTCAAGTCTCGTTTCAGTAACGGGACTTAAAGAACGACAAACTCGCACCTCAGGCTTAATTTTAATCGTAAACAGGTTAATGACTAAATAGTCAGTCACGTTGAATTTCCGGGATGTAGGTCAGGCTTCAGCCTGACATGTCGGGTTAAAATCCGACCTACAATGGCGGCATTTCATGTTGGACCACTAGATAGTCCGTTAAATTTTACGCCAGCCAGTTAGCGCAGCGGTTTGTCTCCCCGTGTGATAAAGAGCGCGGGAGAATATAAAAAATGAAACGCATGTTGTTTAATGCAACGCAAGCCGAAGAGCTTCGCGTTGCTATTGTGGACGGTCAAAAGCTCGTTGACCTCGACATTGAATCAGCCGGAAAAGAGCAACGTAAAAGCAATATCTACAAGGGTGTCATCACCCGCATCGAGCCCAGTCTCGAAGCCGCCTTCGTGGATTACGGAGCCGAACGTCATGGCTTTCTGCCCTTCAAGGAAGTTTCCCGTGTTAATTTCCTGCTCCCGGAAGGCGCGGACATTTCCCGCGCCCGCATCCAGGATGTCCTGAAAGAAGGCCAGGAACTCATCGTTCAGGTGGAGAAGGACGAGCGCGGCAACAAAGGGGCTGCGCTCACCACCTTCATCAGCCTCGCCGGCCGTTATCTGGTACTGATGCCAAACAATCCGCGCGGCGGCGGCGTATCCCGCCGTATCGAAGGTGAAGAGCGCAACGAGTTGCGCGACATCATGGCGCAGCTGGATGTTCCCGCCGGCATGAGCATCATCGCGCGCACCGCAGGTATCGGACGCACGCAGGAAGAACTGCAGTGGGACCTGAGCTATCTGATGCAGCTATGGCTTGCGATTGAAAGCGCCTCCAAACAGCAAAACGGCGCCTTCCTCATCTACCAGGAAGGCAGCCTGGTCATTCGCGCCATCCGCGATCTGTTCCAGCCCGACATCGGCGAAATTCTGATCGACACCGAAGCGATCTACGACCAGG
The DNA here is from genome assembly GCA_019911785.1 of Sulfuricella sp. Next base: position 12,901 of record JAIOJM010000132.1, read on the forward strand.
CCGTGCAGTTCATGAGCCACGTCATGCCCGGCAACGTGAACAAGGTCAAGCTGTACCGGGATGACGTGCCCCTGTTCTCGCGTTTCCAGATCGAGCACCAGATCGAAACCGCGTTTGCCCGGGAAGTCCCCCTGCCCTCTGGCGGCGCCATCGTCATCGACCATACCGAAGCGCTGGTGTCGGTGGACGTCAACTCGGCCCGTGCCACCCGTGGCGCGGACATCGAGCAGACCGCATTCAACACCAACCTTGAAGCCGCCGAGGAAGTGGCGCGCCAGTTGCGCCTGCGCGATCTGGGCGGCCTGGTGGTGATCGATTTCATCGACATGGAAAGCACCCGCAACCAGCGTGAAGTTGAAAACCGCCTGCGTGACGGCCTGCAT
>JAIOJM010000133.1 GCA_019911785.1 Sulfuricella sp.
CAGGTCGAAATTCACCACATGGGGAAGCTGGTCGATATCCAGGCCGCGAGCGGCGACATCGGTCGCGACGAGAACCCGAACCGTGCCTGCCTTGAACTCCGCCAGCGCCTGGGTACGCTGCTGCTGGCTCTTGTCGCCATGAATCGCGGTGGCGCTGATGCCGTCCTTCTCCAGTTGCTGGGCGAGACGGCTGGCGCCGTGCTTGGTTCGGCTGAACACCAGGACTTGCTGCAGGTTTTCGGATTTGATCAGGTGCGCCAGCAGATCGCGCTTGCGTTCGTGGTCGATCGGATAGATCACCTGGGTGACATTCTCGGAAGCGGCGTTGCGGCGTGCAACTTCGATCAGCACCGGATCGGTGAGCAACTGGTCCGACAGCTTCTTGATTTCGCCGGCGAAGGTAGCGGAAAACAGCAGGTTTTGCCGCTTCGCCGGCAATAGCGCGATGATGCGCTTGATATCGGGAAGAAAGCCCATGTCCAGCATGCGGTCGGCCTCGTCCAGCACCAGGATTTCCACTTTGGACAGATTGACGGTTTTCTGCTCGACGTGGTCGAGCAACCGACCGGGAGTCGCCACCAGGATTTCCACCCCGCTTTTCAGCGCGGCGATCTGTTCCTTAATATTGACACCGCCGAATACCACGGTGGATTTCAACGGCAGGTATTTGCCGTAAGTCTGTACGCTTTCTTCTACCTGCGCGGCCAGTTCACGCGTTGGAGTGAGGATCAGCGCGCGTACGGGATGTTTGGCTGGCGAAGTGCTGGTGTTGGCATGAACGCTCAGCAGCTGCAGCAAAGGCAGCGTAAAGCCGGCAGTTTTGCCGGTACCGGTCTGGGCGCCACCCATGAGGTCGCGCCCTTCCAGTACGACCGGAATGGCTTGCGCCTGGATCGGTGTGGGCTCGGTATAGCCTTGATCGGCAACCGCGCGCAACAGTTCGGCCGAAAGGCCGAGAGTTTCAAACGACATGTATTGCATCTCCTAACATCGGCCCGCAAAATATTCAGCCGGTCCAGGCAGATCGTGACAAAGTTAAAACTCGGGGTGGGGTATACTACGCGGGTTTGTGCGGCAGACCGGATTGCACAACAACAAATCCTTGCCGCGCGATTATACGCCAGCCAAATGAATTTTCCAAGTGACTGATATATCAATTTTTTTCAACCGATTGCAGAAAAACTTCCGGCACTGGGTGAAGTGGGCAAAACGGCGCAGCATCAGCTGCTATCGTATCTATGACCGCGACGTGCCGGAGTTTCCGGTTGCGCTGGATCTGTACGAGCAAAGGGCGCACCTGCAAGAATTCGACACCGGCTGGCAGATCAGTGAGGAGGAGCATGAACACTGGGTGGAAAGCGTGCGTGCCGTGGCAAGCGAAGTGCTGGCACTGCCTCTTGCCGCCATTTCCTTCAAGCAAAGGCGGCGTCAGCGCGGCCTGATGCAGTACGAAAAAACCGGCGCACGGGGCGAAGATTTTGTCGTGCATGAAGGCGGCCACCGGTTTATCGTCAATCTGGAAGAATATCTCGACACCGGCCTGTTTCTCGACCACCGCAACACCCGGCGCATGGTTCAGGAGAAAGCCGCCGGCAGGCGCTTTCTCAACCTGTTCGCCTATACCGGCAGCTTCACGGTCTACGCCGCCGCGGGCGGCGCCATCCGCTCCACCACCGTGGACCTGTCCAACACCTACCAGGATTGGGCGCGTCGCAACTTCGAGCTGAACGGCATGAATCTGGAGCAGCATGAACTGGTGCGCGCCGACGTGTTCGGTTTTCTGGACGATGAAGTAAGGCGCGGGGAACATTACGACCTGATCGTCATGGACCCGCCCACTTTCTCGAATTCCAAGAAAATGAGCGGGGTGCTCGACGTGCAGCGCGACCACGCCCGGCTTATCAACCAGTGCCTGAAGCTTTTGCCGGAAAGCGGCGAACTGTTCTTCTCAACCAACCTGCGCAGCTTCCAGCTCGACGAGGCGGCACTGGCGACGAAAAACATCAAGGAAATTTCCAGCCAGACCGTCCCCGAAGACTTCCGCAACAAGAAAATTCATCGCTGCTGGCTGATTAGAAAGCGTTAGCCCGGTTATTTAGGGAAGCGCTGATTAATTCCAATTCCGTCATTCCGGCGAAAGCCGGAATCCAGAAGAATCAACAACCTAGACCCCGGCTTTCGCCGGGGTGACGAATAAATCAGCGGTTCCTTAGCCTTTTCGCCATTGTGCAATGGCATTTCGTATCAGTTCAAGGGAAGCCGGATCGTCCAGCGTGGTCAAATCTCCAGGTTCGCGCCCTTCCGCCAGCGCCTGCATGCTGCGGCGCAGGAGCTTGCCGGAGCGGGTTTTCGGCAAAGCGGCAACGAAATGCACCTTGGCGGGACGGGCGATGGCGCCTAACCCCTTGTCTACGGTCGCCATCACCTCCTTTTCCATCTGGGCAGTACTTTCCGGAGTTGAGATGCGGCCCGCATCCTTGACCACCGCGAAGGCCATGACCGCCTGCCCCTTCACCTCGTCGTGAACGCCAACCACCGCCACTTCGGCGATGTCGGGATGGGCCTGAATGGCCTCCTCGATCTCGCGTGTGCCGAGGCGATGTCCGGCGACATTGATGACATCGTCGGTGCGGCCGAGGATGAAATAGTAGCCATCCTCGTCACGGGTCGCCCAGTCGAAGGTGGAGTAGACCGGTTCGGTCTCGAAATTCGAGAAATAGGTGTTGACGAAGCGCGTGTCGTCGCCCCATATCGTGGACAAACAACCCGGTGGTAGCGGGGGCACCGCCACCAGCACACCCTTCTCGTTGACACCCACTTCCTGACCGGTACTCTCGTGCAGCAGCTTCAGGTTAAAGCCATACACCTGGAAGCTGGGCGAACCGAACTTGCGCGGCGTATCCTCTATACCCGGCACGCTGGACAGGATCGGCCAGCCGGTCTCGGTCTGCCAGTAGTTGTCGATGATATTGACCTTGAGTGCATCGGCGATCCAGCGCGCGGTCGGCTCGTCCAGCGGTTCACCGGCAAGATACAGGTTACGCAGTGAAGAGACGTCATGTTTTTGCAGGAATTCAGGCGGCTGTTTTTTCAGCACGCGAATCGCGGTGGGCGATGAAAACATCACGCTGACCTTGTTCTCCTCCACGATCTTCCACCAGATTGCCGGATCGGGCCGGACCGGCAGACCCTCGTACAGGATGGTCGTCATGCCGTTGATCAGCGGACCGTAGACGATGTAGGAATGCCCCACCACCCAGCCGATGTCGCTGGTGGTAAACATTGTTTCGCCCGGCTGCCCGGCGTAGATGTGGCGCATGGAAGCCGCCAGCGCCACCGCGTGTCCGCCGGTGTCGCGCTGTACGCCCTTGGGTTTGCCGGTGGTGCCGGACGTGTAGAGGATGTAACTGGGCTCGGACGACTCCAGCCACACCGGATCGATCCAGTCATCCCTGTGCAGCTCGCGCAGGCTGGCATAGTCCAGATCGCGGCCGGCGGTGATCGCCATTTCCTTGTCGAGACCGCGATTGACGATCACCAGTTTCTGCGGCGGGTGGCTGGACAGCCGCAACGCCTCGTCCACCAGGTGCTTGTAAGGAATGATCTTGCCGCCGCGCATGCCGGCATCGGCGGTCACCATCAGCCGGGGTTGGGCATCGTCGATGCGGGTCGCCAGACTGGCCGAGGCAAAGCCGCCGAACACCACAGAATGGATGGCCCCCAGTCGCGCACAGGCGAGCATGGCAAAAACCGCTTCAGGGATCATCGGCATGTAGATGATGACGCGGTCACCCTTCTCCACGCCCTGCGCGCGCAACACGGCGGCAAAACGGTTGGTCTCGGCATGCAGTTCGCGGTAGGTGTAGGCCTGCTGCTGACCGGTTTCGGTGGAAATGTAAACCAGCGCCTTCTGCTCCGGGCGGTTTTTCAGGTGGCGATCCACGGCGTTATGGCACAGATTGGTGAGGCCGCCGACAAACCATCGGGCGAAGGGCGGCCGGCTGTAGTCCAGCACCTGGTCGAACGGCCTGTGCCAGTCGATCAGCCTGGCCTGCTCGGCCCAGAATTCATCAGGCTCGTCGATCGATTTCCGGTAAAAATCCTGGTACTTGCCCATTTTTTCCACCTCATAACTAATTCATTTTCACCGCAGAGGACGCGGAGGACGCAGAGGAAAACCTCAGCAACTTGCTAGTCCCGGTTTAGCCAATTGTCGTGGCTTTGCCGGGGTTTTGGTTTTGAATTCCTCTGCGTCCTCCGCGTCCTCTGCGGTTAACGTTTTGGTTTAATGAATTTCAACCACCACCCTGCCCTTTACCGTACTCTTCAACAACGCGTCGAAGATGTCCGGCAACTGTTCGAAATGGATGGTGCGCGTCATTTCCTTGAGATGGCGCGGCCGCATGTCGCTGGCCAGCCGCTCCCAGACTCTGCGCCGCAACTCCATCGGGCACTGCACCGAATCGATGCCGAGCAAACTGACGCCGCGCAGGATGAACGGCATCACCGTGGTGTGCAATTCGATCCCTGCCGTCAGGCCGCAGCTGGCAATCGTTCCGTGCTGTTTCATGGTGCGGGTAAGCCAGGCAAGCGTCTCGCCCCCAACCGGATCAACCGCGCCCGCCCAGATGGTCTTTTCCAGAGGCTTTCTGCCCATTTCCAGGGTATGCCGTGACAGCACCCGGGATGCGCCCAAATGGCGCAAATATTCGTGCTGGTCGTCCTTGCCGCTGATCGCGGTCACTTCGTATCCCAGTCCGGCGAGCAAATCCACGGCCACGCTGCCCACCCCGCCCGAAGCACCGGTCACCACCACGGGACCGTTGGCCGGCTTGAGGCCGTTCTGCTCCATGCGCATGATCGCCAGCGCGGCGGTGAAACCCGCCGTGCCGATTGCCATCGCATCGGCAGGGCTCATCCCCTGCGGCAGAGCCACCACCCAGTCGGCAGGTACGCGGGAATATTCGGCATAGCCGCCGTCATGCTCTACCCCCATGCCGTACCCGGTGACCAATACGGCTTCGCCTTCCCGGAAGCGCGTATCGCCAGAGGTGACCACCGTTCCCGCCACATCGATCCCGCCGATGATCGGAAAACGACGGACAACCCTGCCCGTACCGGTGGCGGCAAGGGCATCCTTGTAATTGACGCTGGAATGGCTGTTCCTGATCAGCACCTCGCCCGGATCGAGATCGTCTACCCCGAGCTCGACCAACCGGGCCGACACCTGACCCTCATTTTCGAAAATACGGTAAGCATTGAATCGTTGCATGTTCCTCCCTCAAGACAAATGTGGTTGGGCCAGGTACTGGCGCGTCTGCATTTCTGACAATCTGCTGATGGTGCGACCGAATTCTTTGGCGTGCTGGCCGCCCGGATACAGTTCCTGCGGCGGCACCTGCGCCGACACGATCAGCTTCACCCGCCGGTCGTAGAATTCATCTACCAGCCAGGTAAATCGCCGTGCTTCCGCCGCCTGCTCAGGCGCCATTTGCGGAATGCCGGAAATCAGCACGGTATGGAAGCGCCGGGCAATTTCAATATAGTCCGCCTGCCCTCGCGGTGCCCCGCAAATGGTCCGAAACTCGAACCAGACCACGCTGGGCGCTGTGCATTCTGTGGCAATCCGGCGACCCTCGATCTCCAGGGAAACAGGGGCTTCCCCTTCCTCGCCGGCAAGGCTGGAAAAAGCATCAGACAGACTGGCTTCAGCCGCTTCATCGAGGGGAAAATGGTAGGCCCTGACTCTTTCCAGCATGCGCAGCCGGTAGTCGATGCCGGTGTCGATTTCAACCACCTCCAGCCGTTCCTTGAGCAGGGCGACGGCGGGCAGGAAGCGGCTGCGCTGCAGGCCGTGCATGTAAAGTTCATCCGGCGCATGGTTGGAGGTGGCAACCAGTAGCACCCCCTGCTGCAACAGTTCGCGCAGCAGCCGCCCCAGCAGCATGGCATCGGCGATATCGCTGACGTGGAATTCATCGAAACAGAGCAGGCGCGCCTGCTGTGCAATGCGCTGCGCCACGATCACCAGCGGGTCGGCGTGATGCTTGATGGTGTCGAGCTCGGCGTGAACCTCCTGCATGAAGCGATGAAAATGCACCCGCTTTTTATGCTCGAACGGCACGCTGGAGAAAAAGGCATCCATCAGAAAGCTTTTTCCGCGGCCGACCCCGCCCCACAAGTACAACCCGCGAACAGGGCATTGTTTTCTGCCGAACAATTTGTGCAAAAACAGACTGTTGCGCGCTTCGCTTTCGAGCAAGGCATCGTAAAGCCGCTGCAGACGATCCACCGCGTGCCGTTGCGCTTCATCCAGCGCTATACCGAGCTGGCAGGCCCGCTGATCGACGCATTCCGCCAGGTTCATGCTCAACGCGCCGCCAGCATTAAATATGAATCGACCGCTTGGTCACGCCCAGCGCCGCCTCGTGCAAGGACTCCGAAAGCGAGGGATGGGCGTGCACGATGCGGGCGATGTCCTCGCTGCTCGCCGAAAATTCCATCGCCACCACCGCTTCCTGGATCAATTCGGAGGCGCACGGGCCGATGATGTGCACGCCGAGGATGCGGTCTGTTTTGGCATCGGCCAGAACCTTGACCAGGCCGGCCGTTTCCTGCAGGGCATGGGCGCGGCCGTTGGCACTGAACGGGAAGGTTCCCTTGCTGTACTCCACTCCGGCGACTTTCAGCGCCTGCTCGGTCTGCCCTACCCAGGCGATTTCCGGCGAGGTATAGACCACCCAGGGGATCGTTGCGTAATTGACGTGCCCGGCCTGGCCGGCGATCAGCTCGGCCACTGCGATACCCTCTTCCGAGCCCTTGTGCGCCAGCATGGGTCCGCGCACCACGTCGCCAATGGCGTAGATGTTCGGCAAGTTGGTGCGGCAATGCTCGTCCACGTCGATATGTCCCTGTTCGTCGAGCCTGAGCCCGACCTTGCCGGCATCCAGGCCGGCAGTGTTGGGGGCGCGGCCGATCGCCACAACCAGCTTGTCGAACGACTGCTTCTGCGCGCCTTCCCTGTTTTCGAATTCGACAGCGACGCTTTTGCTGCTCACCTTGATCGAGGAGAACTTGACGCCACGGTGGATCTCCAGCCCCTGTCGCGTAAAGATGCGCAGCGCCTCGGCTGCGAGCTGCTCATCCACGCTGGACAGGAAGGCATCGTTTGCCTGGAACAGGGTGACATTCGAGCCGAGCCGGCGCCATACGCTGCCCAGTTCCAGGCCGATGACGCCGGCGCCGATGATGCCGAGCCTCTTCGGCACTTCCTTGAAATCGAGGGCACCGGCATTGTCCACCACCCGCCTGTTGTCCACCGGCACCTGCGGCAGCTGGCGCGGAGTGGAGCCGGTGGCGATGACCACGTGCCTGGCCTCGACCGATTCCGTCTTCCCGTCATGCCGCGCCACTTCGAGTTTCCACAGCGCGCCACCGCCGGCAAAACTGGCCCGGCCGTGGATGATGGCCACCTTGTTCTTCCTTAATAGCACCGCAATGCCGCCGGTCAGGGTACGCACGATCTTTTCCTTGCGCGCCAGCATGGTGCCGACATCCAGCTTTAGCCCCTCGACCGTGATGCCGTGGGCGGGAAAGTTGTCCCGGATGCGCTCGTAGTTCTCCGAGGATTCGAGCAGCACTTTGGAGGGAATGCAGCCAACGTTGAGGCAGGTTCCGCCCAGGCTGGCCTTGCCATCCTGGTTTTTCCAGTCGTCGATGCACACCGTACTCAGCCCGAGCTGGGCGCAGCGGATTGCCGAGACATAGCCGGCCGGGCCGGCGCCGATTACCGCCACATCATAGGTTACGGACATGGTTTTCCTTCCTCCGGTCAAGATCGCTAAAAACGGTGATTAACCACGAATGACACGAATGTTCACGAATAAACACGAATAACTTAGAGGCAATCATCGTGCCGCCTAGAAGCGCGTACTTTTGGCACCAAACAGGTGAATCAGGCTAGTAATTCTAGCCAACTGATTATTCGTGAACATTCGTGTTTCATTCGTGTAAATTCGTGGTAAAAGCTTTTTATAAGCGATATTTTCTCTGTGAACTCTGTGGCCAGAATTTCATTTTTAGATCTGCAGCAGCATGCGCGCCGGATCTTCCAGCGCTTCCTTGATTGCCACCAGCGACAGCACCGCTTCGCGGCCGTCGATGATGCGATGGTCGTAGGACAGCGCCAGATACATCATAGGACGGATGACGATCTGGCCGTTTTCCACCACGGGACGGTCAGTGGTCTTGTGCATGCCGAGAATGGCCGACTGAGGCGGATTCAGGATCGGCGTCGACAGCATCGAGCCGAATACGCCGCCGTTGGAGATGGTGAAGGTGCCGCCGGTGAGTTCCTCGATGGTCAGCTTGCCGTCTTTGGCGCGGGCACCGAATTCGACGATTTTCTTCTCGATCTCGGCGATGGAAAGCTGGTCGGCGTCGCGCAGAATCGGCACCACCAAGCCCCGTGGGCTGCTCACCGCGATACCGATGTCGTAGTAGCCGTGGTAGACAATGTCGCTGTCGTCGATAGAGGCGTTGACGATCGGATATTTCTTCAACGCCGCGACCGCCGCCTTGACGAAGAAGGACATGAAACCGAGTTTAACGCCGTGCTCCTTCTCGAATTTTTCCTTGTAGCGGCTGCGCAGTTCCATCACCGGCTGCATGTTGGCTTCGTTGAAGGTGGTGAGGATGGCGGCGGTTTGCTGGGCCTCTACCAGGCGCTCGGCGACGCGGGCGCGCAGCCGTGTCATCGGCACGCGCTGTTCCGGGCGGGTGCCGGCAGGAATTGCCGGCGCCACCGACGGGATGTTCACCGGCGCAGTTGCCGCAATTGGACTGGCCGGTTTTTCGAGATGGGCCAGCACGTCTTCCTTCGTGATGCGCCCACCTTGGCCGCTGCCACTGATTTCCGCCGGATTGAGGTGATGCTCGGCCACCAGTTTGCGCACCGCCGGGCTGAGAGCGGCGCTGACTGTCTTTGATACCTGCACCTGCGCCGATTCAGCCGCCACCGCGCTCCTGGCCTCGGTGTCGATCACGGCGATCACCTCGTCACTGGTCACGGACAGTCCGTCGCCCTTGATGATTTTCGTCAACACGCCGGACTGGGGCGCGGGCAATTCGAGCACTACCTTGTCGGTTTCAACGTCGATCAGGTTCTCGTCGCGCACCACAGCATCGCCGACTTTCTTGTGCCAGGAAAGCAGACTGGCCTCGGAGATGGATTCGGATAAAACCGGTATTTTAACTTCAACTAGCATCTTAATAATCTCCGATAACTTAATGAGTTAATTATTATTTATATTTCTTAAGCGCCGCTTCCACCAAGGCTTGCTGCTGCTCCTGATGCTTTGCCGCATAGCCCACCGCCGGCGATGCGGAAGCGGGGCGTCCGGCATAGAAAAGCTGCTGCCTGGCCGACAGACATTCGCGCAGATGATGCTGGGTCTGATACCAGGCTCCCTGGTTCATCGGTTCTTCCTGGGCCCACACCAACTCCTTAACCTTCTTGTAGCGTTGCATCTCGGCCGTGAATTGCACTGCCGGGAAAGGATAAAGCTGCTCGATGCGGACGATGGCGATATGGTTGAGCTCGTGCTCGCGCCGTGCTGCCAGCAAATCGTAATAGACCTTGCCGCTGCACGCCACGACGCGGGTGACCTGGTCCGGATCGGTGACGTCCACTTCGCCGATCACCGGATGAAATTTCCCTCGCGCCAGATCTTCCAGCGATGACACTGCGTCCTTGTGGCGCAGCAAACTCTTCGGGCTCATCACGATCAACGGTTTGCGATAGGGCCGCACCATCTGGCGGCGCAGCAAATGGAATATTTGCGCTGGCGTGGTGGGCATGCAGACCTGGATATTGTCCTCGGCACACAATTGCAGGTAGCGCTCCGGTCGTGCCGAAGAGTGTTCCGGCCCCTGCCCCTCGTAGCGGTGCGGCAGCAGCATCACCAAGCCGCATAGCCGGCCCCATTTTGCCTCGCCGGCGCTGATGAACTGGTCGATCACCACCTGGGCGCCATTGGCAAAGTCGCCGAATTGGCCTTCCCAGATCACCAGGGTGCGGGGATCGGCAGTAGCGTACCCGTACTCGAAACCCAGTACCGCCTCCTCGGAGAGCAGGGAGTCGATGACCTTGAAGGCCCCGGGATCGCCAAGCTCCCCCAGGGGCACATAGG
>JAIOJM010000134.1 GCA_019911785.1 Sulfuricella sp.
GCCTCGTCCAGAATTTCCTTCAATGCCGCGACGAAGGCATCCAGCGTCTGCTTCGACTCGGTTTCGGTCGGCTCGATCAGCAGGCATTCCGGCACCAGCATCGGGAAATAGGTGGTGGGCGCGTGGAAGCCCTTGTCGAGCAGGCGCTTGGCCACATCCATCGCGCTCACCCCGGTTTGCTCCTTGAGGCCTTTCAGGGTGACGATGAACTCATGGCTGGCGCGGCGTTGCGGGAAGGCGATATCGAAGCCGGCCTTGCCCAGTTCCGCCATCAGGTAGTTGGCGTTGAGGGTGGCGAAATCCGCCACGCGGCGCATCCCTTCCGCGCCCAGCATGCGCGCGTAGGAATAGGCGCGCAGCAGGATACCGGTATTGCCCATGAAGCCGGAAAGGCGCCCGATGCTTTGCGGCATATCCTTTTCCGTCACCAGGCGGTAGCGGCCGTTGTCGTTGGCCACCACCGGCACCGGCAGGAACGGGAGCAGGCGCTCACTGACACCGACCGGGCCGGAGCCGGGTCCGCCGCCGCCGTGCGGAGTGGAAAAGGTTTTGTGCAGGTTGACGTGGATCACGTCGAAGCCCATGTCGCCCGGCTTGACGCGACCCAGGATGGCGTTGAGGTTGGCGCCATCGTAGTAGGTCAGGCCGCCGGCCTGGTGCACGATCTGCTGCATCTCGCCGATATTCTTTTCGAACACCCCGAGGGTGGAGGGGTTGGTCAGCATCAGCCCGGCCGTGTTTGGCCCGACGGCGGCCCTGAGCGCTTCCAGGTCGACGTTGCCGTCGCGGTCGGTGGGGATTTCCCGCACCGTGTAACCGCACATCACCGCCGAGGCCGGATTGGTGCCGTGCGCCGCGTCCGGCACCAGCATTTCGGTGCGGGCCGCATCGTGGCGGGAAACGTGATAGGCACGGATCATCGCCACCCCGGCAAACTCCCCCTGCGCACCCGCCATCGGCGTGAGCGAAACCCCGGCCATGCCGGTCACATCCCTGAGCATTTCCTGCAGTTCGTGCAGGCAGGCCAGCACGCCCTGGCCGGTGGTCTCCGACGCCAGCGGGTGGCGCGCCAGAAACTGCGGCAACATGGCATGCTGGTTGGCGCCGCGCGGGTTGTATTTCATGGTGCAGGAGCCGAGCGGATAGAAGTGGGTATCGATCGAGAAATTCTTCTGCGACAGCCGGGTGTAATGGCGCACCGCATCCATCTCGGAGACTTCCGGCAACAGCGGTTTGTCGCCGCGGCGCAAATGGGCAGGAATATCGTTCGCTTCAGGCTGGGCCGCAGGGGCCTGGGCCAGGTTTTTGCGTCCCGGGCGAGAGAGTTCGAAAATCAGCATACAGTCTACCTTCTACTACAGAGAGCGGTTTTTTCCTGGGCTTGCTCTGCGTCTCTGTGGTTCAAATTAAAATCAAGCTTTCAATTCAGGGCATCAAACTTACCACTTGCTAGTGGCGGTGGGCTTAAGCCTGGTGCAGGCAGGGCCGGAACTGCGCCGGGAAACGATGCGTTCCAGGTTTTCCAGGAATTTCCGGATGTCCTCCCGTGTTTTGGTTTCCGTGGCACACACCAGCAGGGCGTTGCCCAGTTCCGGATACCAGGGCGTCAGGTCCAGCCCGCCCATTATGCCCTGAGCCTCCATGGCACGCAGCACGTCGGCGGCGGGGATATCGAAGGTGATCACCACCTCGTGGAAGAAGGGCTCGGAAAACACCCGCTCCACCCCCGCGATCAGGCACGCCTGCTCGGCCAACATCCGGGTGTTGGCATGGCAGGCCGCCGCGACGCGCTCCAGGCCTTCCTGGCCGAGCAGCGCGAGATGCACCGTCGCCGCCGTCGCCATCAGCCCCTGATTGGTGCAGATGTTGGAGGTCGCCTTGGCGCGGCGGATATGCTGCTCGCGCGCCTGCAGCGTCAGGCAGAAACCGGGCTTTCCGTCCATGTCCACGGTGCGGCCGACGATGCGCCCCGCCATCTGCCGCGCCAGCGCCTGCTTGCAGCACAGGAAACCGAAATAGGGTCCGCCCGAAGACAGCGGCGCGCCCAGCGGCTGCCCCTCGCCGACGGCGATGTCGGCACCCTTGCTTCCCCACTGGCCTGGCGCCTTGAGCATGCCGAGGGAAATCGGATTGACCGCGCCGATCACCAGCATGCCCTGGGCATGAGCCCAATCGGTCAGTTCGTCCACTTCTTCCAGCACGCCGAAGAAATTCGGCTGCTGAATAACCAGCGCGGCAAAATCCTCGCCTTCGAAGCGCTTCAGCGCTTCGGCCACGGTGTCGCCGCCGCCGGTGCAATAGGGCACGGGAACCAGCTCGATGCCCTGGTTCTTCACCAGATTATCGGTTACCTGGCGCCAGATCGGATGCACCGCTGCCGGTACCAGAACGCGGCGCGCCGACTTGTGCGCGCGCACCGCCATCAGCACCGCTTCGGCCAGGCCGGAAGCGCCGTCGTACAGGCTGGCATTGGAGATATCCATGCCGGTGAGGGAGGCCATCATGGTCTGGAATTCGTACAGCAGCTGGAGCGTGCCCTGGCTCGCCTCGGCCTGGTAAGGCGTGTAGGCGGAATAGAATTCGCCGCGGCCGGCGATCTGCCACACGGCCGCCGGGATGTGGTGCTCGTAGGCGCCGGCACCGATAAAATTCAGATAGCGCCCATCCTGCTCCGCCCGTTCCTGCATCAGGCGGCCGGCGGCCATCTCGTTCAGGGCCGGCGGTACGCTTGCCAGCCGGTCGGCGCGCAGTGCAGCCGGGATTTCGTCGAACAGATCTTCGATCGAGGCCGCGCCGATACTTTCGAGCATGGCCTGGATGTCTTCTTCGGTATGGGGAATAAAGGGCATGAATTGCTTTCCAACTTAAATTTGTTGCAAAACCCCGGAGCGGCCTCCCGGCCGCGATGGATAAAATCGCGGCCGGGAGGCTGCTCCTACATGACGGTTAATTCTTAATGCGCTTCGCTCTCTACCAGCGCCTGATAGGCGGCGGCAGCGAGCAGCCCGTCCAGGTCGGCGGGATTGCTCGGCTTGATCTTGAACATCCAGGCCGCGTAGGCATCCTGATTGATTTTTTCGGGCGCATCCACCACGTCGGCGTTGACGGCAACCACTTCGCCCGCCACCGGCGCATAGACATCGGAGGCGGCCTTGACCGATTCCACCACGGCGCACTCTTCGCCAGCGGCAAGCTGGCGGCCGACAGCGGGGTTTTCCACATACACCATGTCGCCCAAGAGTTCCTGGGCATGATGGGTGATGCCGACCGTGACCGTGCCGTCAGCCTCAAGCCTGGCCCATTCGTGGGATTTGGTGTATTTCAGATCGCCGGGGATGCTCATGTGTTTCTCCTTAAATGTTTATCAGGCTCTTGCCGTTGCGTGCAAAGGGCAGCTTCACCACTTTTGCGTTGAGTAATTTGTCGCGGATTTCCACCTGCACCACGTCGCCGACTGCGACTTCCAGCGGCAGGCGGGCGAAGGCGATGGACTGGTTCAGGGTGGGGGAAAAGCTGCCGCTGGTGATCTCGCCCGCGCCGTGGGGGGTGACCACTTTCTGGTGGCCGCGCAGCACGCCCTTGTCGAGTAGCACCAGCCCCAGCATCTGCATTTTCACCGGCTTCGCCAGCAGCGCCGGCTTGCCGATGAAGTCGCGCGGGCTGGCCAGATCCACGGTCCAGGCCAGTCCGGCTTCGAGCGGGTTCACGTCCTCGTCCATGTCCTGGCCGTAGAGATTCATCCCGGCTTCCAGGCGCAGCGTGTCGCGCGCACCCAGGCCGATCGGCGCGACACCCAGGGTATTCAGGGTCTTCCACAAGCCCGCCGCTTCCGCCGCTGGCAGCATGATCTCGAAGCCGTCCTCGCCGGTGTAGCCGGTGCGCCCGATAAAATACTGGGCGAACTCGGCCGCCTGGAACGGCTTGAGGGATTCGGTCGCGGCGCGGGCGGCGGGGATCGCCTGCCACACCTTCTCCCGCGCTTGCGGGCCCTGCACCGCGATCATCGCCAGGTCGCGGCGCGGACGGATGGTCAGTTGCGGCGCACGGGCAGCGCGCTGCTGCTCCATCCATACCACGTCCTTGTCCGCCGTGCCGGCGTTGACCACGATGCGGAACCAGGCATCATTCATGAAGTACACGATCAGGTCATCGATCACGCCGCCGGCCGGATTCAGCATGCAGGAATAGAGCGCCTTACCGGGCTCCTTCAGCTTGTCGACGTTATTGGCGAGCAGATATTGGAGGAATTCGCGGATGCCGCTACCGGTGATGTCCACCACCAGCATGTGACAGACGTCGAACATGCCGGCGGCGCGGCGCACCTGATGGTGTTCCTCGATCTGTGAGCCGTAGTTCACCGGCATGTCCCAGCCGCCGAAATCGACCATGCGGGCGCCCATGTCGCGGTGGGTTTGATTGAGTGGCGTTTGTTTCAGCATTATTCTTGTTAGCTCCCGGTCCGGAAATGAAAAAAGGGGTGAAGCCGGCTATCCGGCTTCACCCCTCTGTCCTGTGTACCTGAGAGATTACGATGATTTGACCATCGCGTGCCCCTTCGGTGGGCGGACTAGCCGCCTCTCTCCAGAGTTGCCGTGTTCCATGCGGTTCCTGATACCTGAGCGGTTACGGGTGATTGCGCCTTCGGCGGTGCGAAAATAATCGCACGCTCTCCCGCATGGGTTTTTGGCAGCGTGAACTATACCTTATCCGCGCTTCCCGTGACAAGGCGGCAAAATCAACCTATTGAATAACCGGTGGTTTATTGCGGATAAAACAGAAAAACCCGGTAACCCGCCGCTTTCAGGTCTCCCAGGTCGAGATTCAGCTTCACCGTCACCTCCTCGTTCGGCGCCATGCCGCGGCTGAGATCGGCGCCCTTCGCGTATTCCCCGGGCGTGAATATCCGCCGTGCAACCATCCGGTCCTGGGTGTCGGTCAGGGTCAGTTCGAGTTGCGGATATTCCTGGGCAAGCCTGGCGCGATTGCGCAGAATGGCGTTGAGCGCAACCAGGCTATCCTGCTGCGGGTCAGCCTCGAGATTGGAAGTCTCGATGCTGAGCAAATCCGGATTGGCGGGCAGGCGGATGCTGCACTGCAGCACGCCGCAGAACTGCTGCAAAAACGGCTTGAATTCGGGGTGGCGGGCAGCCAGGTCGGAGCGGAAAAAATAGAGTCCCTGAACACCCAGGCTAGCCAATAGCAGGAGGGCGCCGATCAGCCACAGCCAGAAAAAGATGCGTTTTTTCGGCTCATCCTCAATTTCGACAAAAGCTTCTCGTGCGGCGGGCCGCTCGGGAACAGGCTCAGGAACAAACCGCGGCGGCAGCGTGATTGACTCAGCGCCAACGGGCTCGACGGTGACAGGTTCTGCGGGTTCTGGCAACCGGGATTCCGCCGCTGCGGGCGGCTCGGACAACGCCTCTTCGCCCCATTCGGGAACGAAACTCTCCGCTTCCACGGGGGATTCTGGCAGCAACTCACCCCCCGCTTGAGGCGGTTGAGCTAGCTCTTCTTCAACCGGCACCTCTTCAAACGAAGGTACTGTGGGCTCCTCATTACCCCCCTCTCCCCAACCCTCTCCCACGAGGGGAGAGGGGGCAATAGTAAAAGGCGCTTGTTTTGAATTGCCGGGCCCCTCGAACGGCAGCCTCGACTGCCCCTCATGCTGAAGTTCCTCCGGCTCGTGTTCCAGATAAACATGGGCATTGAATACCTTGGCGCAGCGCCCGCAACGCACGTCACCGCCATGCGCGTCCATCTGCTCCGGAGTCACCCGGAAACGGGTATGACAAGCTGGGCAGGTGGTGGACATCACCATGGCTATCTTTTCGATCCCGCTAGGCACACCCAGCCCTCGACCTCTCCGGCTATGGCGATGTCGAACCATTGCCGGTAGACGGCCAGCGTCTCTTCGGCCTGGGGCGCCAGCACCCCCGACAGCACGATCCGCCCGCCCGGACGGACAGCCTGGGCCAGCATCGGGGCCAGCACCTTGAGCGGGTTGGCGAGGATATTGGCGACGACCACGTCGGCCTGGATTTTCGGGGCCTCATCGGGCAGATAGAACTCGGCCGCCGCCCGGTTCTGCTCGGCGTTCTGCCTGCTGGCGAGCACCGCCTGAGGGTCGATGTCGACACCCAGCGCTCGCCCGGCGCCCAGCTTCAGTGCCGCAATCGCCAGGATGCCCGAGCCGCAGCCGTAATCCAGCACGCACTCGCCGCCGCGGATATTCCGATCCAGCCATTGCAGACAGAGGTGGGTGGTGGGGTGGCTGCCGGTACCGAAGGCCAGACCGGGGTCGAGAATGAGGTTGATCGCAGTGGGATCGGGCGGGGTATGCCAGGTGGGAATGATCCACAGCCGTGGCGAAATCCGGATCGGGTCGAACTGGGACTGGGTCAGCCGGACCCAGTCCTGCTCGGCGACGGTATCCACGCGGTAACGCGGCGTTCCGGCCAGGTGCGCGGCTTCGGTGGCGGCGGCGAGGATGGCCGGTATATCGGCATCCTCCGCGAACAATCCGCTGACGATGCTGTTTTGCCACAGGCTGTCGACCGGCTCGCCCGGCTCGCCGAAGATCGGCTGCTCGCGGTCGGTTTCGGCATTGGCGTCCTCGATGTCCGCCGCCAGCGCGCCCAGTTCGAGCAGGGCATCGCTCAGCACGCCGGCGGTTTGTTCGTCCGCCTCGATTTTCAGCGACAGCCAGGCCATGCAGATTCCTTAAAGATCCAAGCGGGAATAAAACAGCTTGAGGATGGATGTGGGAGCGACCTCCTGGTCGCGAATTGCTGAATTCGCGACCAGGAGGTCGCTCCCACATGCCTTGCCCACCCTACGCCTTCGCTTTAGCGGCAGCCAGTTTCTGCTCCAGGTAATGAATACTGGTGCCCCCCTGAGCGAAGGCGGCGTCGTGCATCAGGTCCTGGTGCAAAGGCACGTTGGTCTTGATGCCCTCTATGACCATTTCTGAAAGGGCGGTCTTCATCCGGGCGATGGCCTGCTCGCGGGTGGCGCCGTAGGCGATCAGCTTGCCGACCATGGAATCGTAGTATTGCGGCACCACATAATTCTGGTACACGTGGGAATCGACCCGGATGCCGGGGCCGCCGGGCATGTGGTAGACCGTGATGCGCCCGGGCGAGGGCACGAAGGTGTAGGGATCCTCGGCGTTGATGCGGCACTCGATCGAATGCCCCTTGAGCTGGACATCTTTCTGCCTGAAGCTCAACTTCAGGCCGGCGGCAATGCGGATCTGCTCCTGCACGATGTCGATGCCGGTAATCATTTCCGTCACCGGGTGCTCGACCTGGACGCGGGTGTTCATTTCAATGAAGAAGAACTCGTCATTCTCATACAGGAACTCGAAGGTGCCGGCCCCGCGGTAACCAATCTTGCGGCAGGCTTCGGCGCAGCGTTCGCCGATTTTGTCGCGCAGCTTGGGGTCGAGACCTGGCGCCGGGGCTTCCTCGAGAATCTTCTGGTGGCGGCGCTGCATCGAGCAGTCGCGCTCGCCCAGAAACGCCGCATTGCCATGCTCGTCGGCCAGCACCTGGATCTCGATGTGGCGCGGATTTTCGAGAAACTTCTCCATGTACACCACGGGATTGCCGAATGCCGTCTGCGCTTCGGTCTTGGTCATGCTGACCGCGTTCAGCAACGCCGCTTCGGTGTGCACTACGCGCATGCCGCGTCCGCCGCCGCCGCCGGCCGCCTTGATGATCACCGGATAACCGATGTCCTTGGCAATGCGGATGACTTCGTCCCCATCTTCCGGCAGGGCGCCTTCAGAACCGGGCACGCAGGGCACGCCGGAAGCCTTCATCGCATCCTTGGCGCTGACCTTGTCGCCCATCAGGCGGATCGTCTCCGGGCGCGGGCCGATGAAGACGAAGCCGCTTTGTTCCACGCGCTCGGCGAAATCGGCGTTTTCGGAAAGGAAGCCGTAGCCGGGATGGATCGCCTCGGCATCGGTCACTTCCGCCGCGCTGATGATGGCGGGGATATTGAGGTAGCTCAGGGTGGACTGGGCCGGGCCGATGCACACCGATTCGTCGGCGAGCTTGACATACTTGGCCTCGGCGTCGGCCTCGGAATGCACCGCCACGGTCTTGATGCCCATTTCGCGGCAGGCACGCTGGATGCGCAGGGCGATTTCGCCGCGGTTAGCAATTAGTATCTTTTCAAACATTGAGAAACCTTTAGCTAACCGCAGAGGCGCGGAGGCGCAGAGGAGATATGTGACTTCTCTGCGCCTCCGCGCCTCTGCGGTAAAGAATTTAACCGATAATAAACAGAGGTTCGCCGTATTCGACCGGCTGGCCATTCTCGACCAGAATCGCCTTGACCACGCCGCTCTGATCCGCTTCGATTTCGTTGAGCAGCTTCATCGCTTCAATAATGCATAGGGTTTCGCCGGCGTTCACGGATTGGCCCACCTCGACAAAGTTTTTCGAGCCCGGCGAGGAAGCACGGTAAAACGTGCCTACCATCGGCGACTTGACGGTATGTCCGTCAGGCTGGGCGGCAACGGCAGGCGCAGCCTCGATGATTGCCGGTGCGGCGGCAGGCGCGGCACCGGGCATGAAGGAAGGCATTTGATGCTGGGAATACATCATCGTCTGCGGCGGCATCTGACCATAGCGGCTGATGCGCACGGTTTCTTCGCCTTCGGTAATTTCCAGTTCGGCAATTCCGGATTCACTGACCAGATCGATCAGTTTCTTTACTTTTCGCAAATCCATGTTTAGTCCTTAAGCTTGGTGTTGCAGCGCGAACTCCAGCGCCAGTTCATAACCTTTCGCACCCAGGCCGCTGATAACGCCAACGGCCAGATCGGAAAAATAAGAATGGTGGCGGAACGCCTCGCGTGCAAACACGTTGGAAAGATGCACTTCAACAAAGGGGATGGCCACGGCCGCGAGCGCGTCGCGCAGGGCAACGCTGGTATGGGTGTAGGCCGCTGGATTGATGATGATGAAATCCACTGCCTCGGCTTTTGCCTGCTGCACCCGGTTGATCAGCTCGGTTTCGCTGTTGCTCTGAAAGTCTTCCAGCATCGCGCCGGCATCCTGCGCCATCTGCTGCAGACGATCATTGATCTGCGCCAGAGTGGCATGCCCATAGTGGCCCGGCTCACGCATACCCAGCAGATTCAGGTTGGGGCCGTGGAGGACGAGAATTCTGGTACTGGCGGCTTGCGTCATGCTTCCGCCCTTTCCCTGATTTTCCGTTTTCATGGCGGCAAGTTTGCCGCAAAATGGGTGAACTTGTCCAGTTTTTCCCCGAAGTTACCAACCTTGAGGATTTATGAGCCCGCGCGACAATCGCGCCGGGTTTTGATTGATCCAGACGAAACCCGCCGCTTTCCCCTACAGCAGGGGCAGTACGATTGTTTCCAGCCGGGCCATGGTTAACCCGCCCACTTCGCTGGCAACTATTCTGCCGCTACGGTCAATAACCACGGTGAACGGCAATCCTCCCAAACGATTGCCGATTTTCCTCGCCAGATCCACGGCCTCCATTTCCCCCAGCAAGACCGGGTAATTAACGCCCATCTCGTCGGCGAATGCCTGCACCTTGATCTTTTCATCCAGCGCCATGCCGATGAACACCAGGCCGCGTTCGCCGTACTTGTCCTGCAGCTTGATGAAGTCCGGGATTTCCTCGCGGCAAGGCGGGCACCAGGGCGCCCAGAAATTCAGCACCACCACCTTGCCGTGCCACTGCTTGAGCGGCTGGAGCTTGTCGTCGAGGTCCATGAAGCTGGCAGCAAAAACCGGCTCGGCGGAAATCTCCTGGGTGGCGGCGACGGCCTGGCTGGCAACCTGTTTGGGCTTTTGAGGAACGGCGAAATAGGCGGCGGCCAGAGCGATAACGGCCCCTGCGGCAACCAGCAATATTTTGGTTTTGGACATGAGATTAAGTCTTGGGAAATGGGCTAGGGGATTATAGCATCCAGTGAAACGATAAACTTCTCCGGCGGTTCATAGCCGATCACGCGCGCGTCGCTCAACTCCTTGCCGCTTTTGTCGAAGAAAACGATGCCGGGAGGCCCGAACAATCCGAATTTCCTGAGCAGCGCCTTGTCATCCTCGCTATTGGCCGTGACATCGGCCTGCAGCAGCACCACGCCGCGCAGCTTGGCCTGCACCTTGGCATCGCCGAAGGTGAAGCGCTCAAGTTCCTTGCAGGAAACACACCAGTCGGCGAAGAAATCCAGCATCACGACTTTGCCGTTGGCCCGCTTCAAACGGCTTTCCAGTTCCGCCACGTTTTTCACCCGCTCG
Organism: Sulfuricella sp.; assembly: GCA_019911785.1. Next base: position 10,287 of record JAIOJM010000134.1, read on the forward strand.
AACTTGAGGGATTCCACGCCCGCCGCTTTAGCTTCGGCACCTTCAGCACGCAGCCCCGACAAGGGCTGCAACATATCGCGGTTGCCGGAAAGCACGCCGATCAGCAACGCCACACCGATAATCAGCGCAACCACCCCCACCCCTTTCCAGAACTTGGCGAAGCCGCTGGCCGGGTGAGGCAGAGGGTCGAGGGCGCGCAAATACATGGCGGAAACAATCAGCAACCCCGCCCACAACAGCATGTGAACCGCAGAGGAAATCACCGGCGAAACCAGCCAGATCGCCATGCCCAGCAGCAGCACGCCGAAGAAACTCTTCACCGCCTCCATCCAGCCCCCGGCTCTTGGCAACAACGCCCCGGCGGAAACCCCCACCAGCAGGAGCGGGGCGCCCATGCCCAGCGCCAGGGAGAACAGCGCCGAGCCGCCCAGCACCATATCGCCGGTCTGGCTGATATACAGCAGTGCGCCAGCCAGGGGTGCCGCCACGCAGGGGCCCACGATCACCGCCGAGAGTGCGCCCATCGCGAAGATTCCGGCCAGACCGCCGCCCCCGACGCGATTGCTGGCCTCGCTGAAGCGGCTCTGGATGAAACTGGGCATCTGCAGCTCGTAAAAACCGAACATCGAGAAGGCCAGCGCCACGAAAACCAGGGCAAACCCGCCCAGCACCCAGGGGTTCTGCAGGGCGGACGAAAGCAGGGTGCCGGACATGCCCGCCACCACGCCGACAGCGGCATAGGTAAGCGCCATGCCGAGCACATAGGCCAGCGACAGGACGAAGGCGCGCGATTTGGTCAGTGCATGCCCCTGCCCGACGATGATGCCGGAAAGAATCGGGATCATGGGAAACACGCAAGGGGTGAGCGCCAGCAGCAGGCCGAAACCGAAGAAGCTCACCATGATCAGCCAGAAGCTGCCGCCCTTGAACAAGGCGCCGATACGTGAAGACTCACTGCCCGGCGCCTCCACAAATTTAGAGGGTACGGTCATTTCGGCGTCCGGGGCCGCAGCCGACTGCCGCGCCGCCTCAACCGGGGCGGCTGCAGCCGTTGGTAAAACCAGCGCGATGGCCTTCTGCACCGGCGGATAGCACACCCCCTTTTCGCTGCATCCCTGGTAGGCGGCGACCAGGCTGACAGCCTGTTCGCCATTGCCTTCGCGCTTCAGCTTGATGATCGCCTGGAACGATTGATGGTACACCTCGGTATTGCCGAAATTGGGGTCGGTCTTGATCTCGCCCTGGGGCAGGGTCACCGAGGCTATGCTGACGCCGCCGCCCTTCAGGGAGAACTTGATCTTGTCGCGATACAAATAATAGTTTTCGGCGATCGTGAAACTGGCCTGAAGGGTGTCCTTGTCGATGGCCTTGACTGCCAGCTTGAAGGCCTGGTCCGCCGGCAAGAATTCATCCTGGCCACCGCCCAGCATCTTGAGGAAAAAAGGCTTCTTTTCAGCCTCCGCCTGAACACCGGGAAGATCGACTTTTACCACCTGGGTTTGCGGCGGATAGCACACACCCACATCCGCACACCCCTGCGAGACCGCCTTCAGGATGATCCGGGATGCGCTGCCGCGGGTATAGGGCAGGCGAATCACCAGATCGTGGCGGTAGGTTTCCACCTTGCCGAAATACTCGTCCTGCTTGACCTTGCCGGCGGGCAGCTGCGGCGTTCCGAGGATGACATCCGAGGGTTCCGCCTGGAATTTGAGTTTTTCCTTGTACAGATAATACCCATCGGCGATCTGGTAGCGCACTTCGAGGGTCTGGCCATCCACCGCACGGGCGGAAATCCTGAATGCCTGGTCGGGCTCGAGCAGATCGCCCTCGCCGGCACTCACCATCGAGGAACACAACAGAAAGAAAGCTATCCAATAACGCATATTCAACCTTGTTGTTCTGGATTAATCGTTTCGGCAGCCAGCCATTCGAGATAGGCAGGCAAGCCGGCGGTAATTGGGACTGCGATAATTTCGGGAAGTTCGTAAGGGTGACACTGGCGGATGATTTTTTCAACCTTGCCGTAATGAGCCCTCAGTGTTTTAATCAGCAGTGTGATCTCCTGCGCGGTTTCGATCTGACCTTGCCAGCGATAGACCGACTCGCACGGCGCGAGAATGTTGACGCAGGCCGCAAGCCGTTCCTCCACCAGCCTTCCGGCCAGCCGCCGGGCGGCTTCCCGGTCCGGCAGGTTGGTGATCACCAATATTGCTTCCATTTGGAGCCCCATACATGCGTACCTTGCTAATTTTGCTTATTCTACTCGGTTTCCCGGCCCTGGAGATTTATGTCCTGACCAAGCTGGCCGGAACTGTCGGCTGGTGGCTGTTGCCCTGGTTGCTGTCGAGCGCGATGATCGGCGGCTGGCTGGTACGGGAGGCCGGCGCCATGCTGCCGTTGCGCCTGTTCGCCGCCCTGCAGGCGGGCCATTCCCTCAGCTTCTCGCTGTTGATCGGCTTCCGCACCCTGCTGGCAGGCATCCTGCTGATCTTCCCCGGCGTCGTCAGCGATTTTCTTGCCCTGATCCTGCTGCTCCTGCCCCACCCCAAGGTAACCATGCCGCCCGCGGCCAACGACGATGTGATCGATGGCGAATGGCGGCAGGTCAACGAGCACGACAAGCTGCCCGGAAAATAAAAACCTGCCACAGAGATCTCTGTGGCTAATGTCTTTAAATCCTATAATCCGCAGATGGCGCAGATTCACGCAGATAAAAACTCGCTGAATCAGGTGGTTGCCAGTCAATCGCGCATCACCGTCAGGGTGAGTCAAGCAATGGGGTCAACGCATTGAAATATCTGTGTTCATCTGTGGATAACTGATTTTTCAAGATTAATACTTCAGACATGATCAGGAAACTTGCCTATTGCGTCGCGCACGCTCGGGTAAAGCAGCCTCACTCCCAGCTCCCGCTTGATGCGCACATTCACGAGCCGGCGCGACTCCCCCATGAATGACAGCAGTCCCGGCGGGATGCTCTCCTGTGCCTCTTGCCACGACACGCGCGGCGGCCTGGGCAGGGAGAAGTGGTCCGCCAGAAGGTCGAAATAATCCCCCATCTTCATCGGCTCGTCATCGCTCGCATGGTAGACCCGATTCGGCCGCCCTGACCGTAGCGCAGCCAGGACAATACGCGCCAGATCCTCGGCATGTATATGGTTGGAATAGCCGTCATCCGCCTCATTCAGGGCCGGCACGTTGCGTTCGATGCGCGCCATGGGCAGGCGATCCGCAGCGTAAATGCCCGGCACGCGCAGAATGCTCACATTCACTCCTCTGCTGCGGCCCCAGGCACGCAAACGCCTTTCGGCATCAGCGCGGCGCACCGCCCGGGCGGTATCCGGCCGGATCGGGCGGGTTTCGTCCACCACCGCACCGCCGCAATCGCCATAGACTCCGCTGGTACTGATAAAAACCAAGCGCCGTGGTACACTATTCGTCGCTTTGCCAAGCGCCGCCAGCAGGTTCCGGGTGCGCCGGTCAATGCGGCCTTCCTTCGGCGGCGGTGCAAAATGCACGACTGCATGGGCCAGGCCGGCAATTCGGCCAAGACTTGCCGCGTCATCCAGATCGCCCCGTAACGGAACAATTCCGGCAGCACGCAGCAAATCGAACCGCTCCGGGCTATGGGTCAGGGCATAGACGCGATAACGCGCGCCGAGCAGTCGCACCAGGCGCAGCGCGATATCGCCGCAGCCCACAATCAGCAATCGTTGTTTCAGCATGGAACAGGTTTATCGAGTCGGCGAACAAAAAAGCCACTTTAATCTAGAGGAAGTACGCATGTCACACAAATTGACGATCATGCCGAGCAAGCATTCGGTGACGGTCATGGAAGGCGAGACTATCCTGGATGCGGCCCTGCGCGAGGGCTACACGCTACCTTACGGCTGCCGCAACGGCGCATGCGGCGCATGCAAGGGCAAGATTCTGGAAGGCACAGTCGATTATGGCGACTATCAGGATCATGCCCTGAAGGAAACCGAAAAACTTGAAGGGTTAGCGCTGTTCTGTTGCGCCGAGCCTGAAACCGACGTAGTGATAGAAGTGCATGAAGTGGCCGACACTAAGGATATTCCGGTCAAAATCATGCCGTGCAAGGTGGAAAAAATCGAGACGCCAGCGGAAGATGTCGCGGTGCTCTATCTCAAGCTGCCGGCCAATGAGCGCCTGCAATTCCTGGCCGGCCAATATATCGACATCCTGCTCAAGGACGGCGCACGCCGCGCCTACTCCCTCGCCAACGCACCCCACGACGACAGCTTTTTGCAGTTGCACATCCGCCGCGTACCGGGAGGCAGCTTCAGCGACCTGGTATTCACGCAAATGCACGAGAAGGCCCTCCTGCGCTTTGAAGGTCCTTTAGGCACCTTCTTCTTGCGAGAAGACAGCGACAAACCGATTCTCCTGCTTGCCAGCGGCACCGGCTTCGCCCCGGTCAAGTCCATGCTCGAACACGCCTTCCACCATGGCATCAAGCGCCCGATCACCCTCTACTGGGGCGCCCACAACCTGGCCCACCTGTACATGCTGGATCTGCCGAAGAAATGGGAGCAGGAACACGCCAATTTCAAGTTCGTGCCGGTGCTGTCGGAACCCGCACCGGAAGACCACTGGCAAGGCAGAACCGGCTTCCTGCACCAGACGGTAATGGAAGAT